>RFJS01000345.1 GCA_003694825.1 Verrucomicrobiota bacterium
CAACCGGCCAGAAAGACGACCGCCGCCACCATCACCCCCAAAACAAGCCAGAAACGGTTCTGCTTCATGCCGGGATGGGATCATCCCGCCCCGGGCGGCGCGACACTTCGCGCCCTGAATCAGTCAAGGGTGCGAGAACCGGCGGCCGCGGCCGACAGGGCGCATCGCCCGCGCCTCACCCCGGCTGCCCTACGGCCGAAAGGCCGGCTGCGCCTCAGCCGGTACCGATTTTCCCGGCACAAGCGGGTAGGAAAACACCCGCCCCTCGAAGTTGCGGAAGACGATTTCGGTATCGGTCACCTTCTCGACATAGTCCGGGTTGATCGGGACCTTGCCGCCACCGCCGGGCGCATCGATCACGAACTGCGGCACCGCGTATCCGGTGGTGTGTCCGCGCAGGCTCTGCATGATTTCGATGCCCTTGCGCACATCGGCCCGGAAGTGGGCGCTGCCCGTGATGAGGTCGCAGGCATACAGATAGTAGGGCCGCACTCGCATCCTCAGCAACCGGTGCACCAACGCCCGCATCACTTCGGCGTCGTCGTTGACGCCGCGAAGCAGCACCGACTGATTGCCCAGCGGAACGCCGGCGAAGGCGAGCCGCTCGCAGGCGTCGCGCAGCGCCGCCGTGCACTCGCGCGGATGATTCACGTGGATGCTCATCCAGATCGGACCGTGCCGACGGAAGATCTCGCACAGCTCCGGCGTGATGCGCTGCGGCAGAAAGACCGGGATGCGCGAACCGATGCGGATGAACTCGACATGCTTGATCGCCCGCAACCGGCTCAGCAGGTGATCGAGTTTGCGGTCGCCAAGCAGCAGCGGGTCGCCGCCGGAGAGCAGCACGTCGCGCACCTCGGGGTGGCTCTCGATGTAGCGCAGCCCCTGCTCGTATTCCGGATGAAAGTTGTAGTCCTGCGCGTTGCTCACAAGCCGGCTGCGCGTGCAGTAGCGGCAGTAGGCGGCACAGCGGTCGGTCACCAGGAAGAGCACCCTGTCCGGATAGCGGTGCACGATGCCCGGCACGGGCGAATGCGCGTCCTCGCCCAGCGAGTCGAGCATCTCCTCCGGCGCGACAAACATCTCCTCCTCACGCGGAATCACCTGCCGGCGGATCGGACAGTCCGGATCGTCGCGATCGATCAGGTTGAAGAAGTAGGGCGTGATCGCGAGGGCGAGTTTGTGATTGGCATGTTCGCAGCCGCGCCGCTCGGCGTCGGTGAGCGTCATGTATTGCTCGAGCTGCTCGACCGAAGTGATCCGGTTCTTCAGCTGCCAGCCCCAGTCGTTCCAGTAGTCGGGCGGCACGTGCTGCCACAGCCCCTGCCCTTCGAACCAGTAATCGCGATCTTCGGTATATGCCATGAGAGGAGAGAGTGGCGGTCTTTACGGAGGGGAACCGGTGCTGTCAAACGACGCCGGGAAAAATCCGTGCGGCGCGGGGCGGCGCTCCGCCCGCGCGCAGTCCGCCTCAAGCCGAGAGGGGCATTCCGGTCGGTCGGCCGCCCGTTTGCAATTTCCCTCACAATTCCCCTTGCCTGCCTCTGAAAAGGACCTTCGATCGCGCCTTTAATGAGCACACGACATTCCGGGGTCCTCGCGCTCGAGGACGGCAGCATTTTCAGAGGTCTGGCGTTCGGCGCCCGCCGCACCGTCACCGGTGAGGCCGTGTTCAACACGAGCATGACCGGCTACCAGGAGGTCCTCACCGATCCCTCCTACTTCGGCCAGATCGTCACCATGACCGCCGTGCAGATCGGCAACTATGGCGTCACGCCGGAGGACGAAGAGTCCTCGGGCCCGAAGGTCGCGGGATTCGTGGTGCGCGAAGTCAGCGAAGTCCGCAGTAATTGGCGCTCGACGGCCTCTCTCCAGGATTATCTCGCCGAGAACAACATCCCCGGCCTCGAAGAGGTCGACACCCGGGCCATCACGAAGAAACTTCGCGTCTACGGCGCCATGAAGGCCTGCCTCAGCACCGAGGACCTCTCCGACGAAGAGGCGGTGCGGCGCGCCCGCGAAGCCGAGAGCATCGTCGGCGCGGACTACGTGCGGCAGGTCACCTGCAGCGAGCCCTATCAGTGGCGGGCCGATGATCCCTCCAACGCGCCCTACCTGCCCAAAGGCACGACCTTCGGAGCGATCAAACGCCCGGAGCGCACATTCAAGGTGGCGGCCTTCGATCTCGGCGCGAAATATTCGATCTTCCGGCGGCTCGTGCGGCACGGGTTCGACGTGCACGTCTTCCCCGCCTTCGCCACCGCCGAGCAGGTCCGGGAGATCCAGCCCGACGCGCTCTTTCTCTCCAACGGACCGGGCGATCCCGAAGCGGTCCACTATGTGCACAAGACCGTCGCCGCCCTCATCGAGGAGCTGCCCACTTTCGGCATCTGCCTCGGCCACCAGATGATCACCCACGCCCTCGGCGCATCGACCTTCAAGCTGAAGTTTGGCCACCGGGGCGGCAATCAGCCCGTGAAAAACCTCGAGACCGGGCGCGTCTCCATCACCTCGCAGAATCACGGCTTCGCCAGCGACCCGAAGGATGTCGAAAAGCGCGGGGCGATCGTCACGGAAATCAACCTGAACGACGGCACGGTCGAAGGCCTGCGCCACAAGGAACTCCCGGTTTTCTCGGTGCAATACCACCCGGAAGCCGCGCCCGGCCCCAACGACGCCGACCCGCTTTTCGAGGATTTCTACAACCTCGTCGCCGCGCGCGCCGACGGAAAAATCTGACGGAACCGGCCACCGGCGGCTCACCGCTTGCCACTTCTTTCAGGGACCTTCCCCGCGCCGTGCCGCCGTCCCCTCCGGTGAACCTCGCACGGGCGCCGGCCGGATTTTGGGTTGCCACTTGCGGCAGGGCCGCCGACAAACTTGACGCCTGTTCACCGGCGTTCATTAACAAGCGAACACCGACGAATACACCTCGAATCATGGAAACCAAAGCCGAACCACCCGCCGACGGCGTGATCGACAAGACGCTTGTCGTTCAAAACAAGATGGGCATCCACGCCCGTCCCGCCGCCATGATCGTACGGGTGACCAGCAAGTTTCCCGGCGAGGTCTACTTCGAAAAGGACGACGAGCAGGTGAACGCCAAGTCGATCATGGGCCTGATGATGCTGGCCGCGGGCCGGGGCTCCGAGATCCGCGTCACCGCCCAGGGGCCCAATGCCGAGCAGCTGATCAAGGACCTCGAAGACCTCTTCAACCGGAAGTTCGACGAAGGTTGAGCGGTCCGGGAGTCTCGTCCGCCCCTCTTTCCTGTCGCCCCGCCTGATTCCGTCGGCGGGGTTTCTTTTTCCCCTTCTTCCCTGGCGGCCGCCTGCCGCCTCGCCCGACAGCCGCGCACACCGCCCGTCGCGTCCATCGAACACCGATCAATTG
>RFJS01000346.1 GCA_003694825.1 Verrucomicrobiota bacterium
ATCGCCACCCCTCACCGCCCCCGTAACCAAAATCGACATTCACCTGGGCAGGAACGCTGATCAGCGAGGCAATCGGGTTCGACAATTGTTTCGCCAGGGAATCTGCATCCAAAGACTGGCTGCTGTCCGCCTGCGCCTTCAATATCATCACTCCGACAATCCCCGACACCACCACAAAAGTCATGCTACGCATCTTCATCATTTCCGTATCTCCTTAATCCAACGTGTGTAAACCCGGTCCGCCACGCCCCGAAGACACCTCCCCGAACCACCCCGTTCACGCGGCTGACCTGAAATTCATCAATGCACAACCAAAACAGACCATCAGCAAAGAGTCCCTCTTAAAATCACCGCAACGAAAGTCGGCAACGGATCGGCGGCAGAACGCATCCAGTTTCCGTTGACAGCCGCCCCCGGCGCCAGACCGATCAAACCAGACTTGCAGCGACTTCCAACGCCATCCGACAACGGCTGGGTCGACTTGCGAGAAGGTGTTCTGCAGAAGGGATATCGGTCAGGGCACTTCGTAGACTTCGACCAGGGCGATGCCCTCACCTGCACCGCTCACATGTATCGTATACGGTCCGGGGCCCAGCGTGAGAAGGAGCGCGGCATCGCCGCTTCCGTGCTGGAACGGAAAGGCGCCCACTGAATAGAACGCCGCCTCCACGGCCGTGGCATCCGGCTCATCCCAGTCGTCATTCTCCGCGACGAGCCGGTCGGTCCCATCCTCCATTTTCCGATACACCTTTACCGCCGGATCTTCCAGATAGCCCTCGACCTTGAGCGCCCCCAGGGCCGGACCTGCCGCGCGAATGAGCACCGTCTTCGCACCTTCCGCCGATGTCACCATCCCCGGAATCAGCACATCGTTGCCGACATCGACCCGGGCGCGGATCGACAGGTTGACCAGCCTTACATCACCGCTGAGCCGGACATCCTCGAAAACCTCCACCAATGTAACCCCCGTGTTCCCCCCAACGCCACGGGCCTGCAGGCTATACTCACCCGCCTCGAGTTCGAACACACCGGCGGCGTCGCGGGAGCCGTCCGGGAGCTCGAACGCTCCGACACGCGCAAACGCCTCCGCGAGAGCGGGATCCTCCGGGCCCTCGTTCCAGTTGTCATTTGCCCCCACTTCGACCCAGTCGCCGCTCACGGCATCGCGACGCAAAAGATGAAATGAGGGATCTTCGTTGAAGCCCGACACACCGAACGACTCCAGAGAGGGCCCGATCGCGCGAACGAGCACCCGTTGTCTGCCTTCCCCCTGCAAGACGAACCCGGGCAAGAGAATCTGATCCCCCCGAAGGCACACCGCCCGCGTCGATAGATTCAGAAGGCGCGCGCCCGATTTCCCAGCGGGTGTCACGGTGACGCGCACCGGATCGATCTCGGCCGTGCCAAAATCTCCGCTGACACGCAGTGAGTATTCACCTGACTGAAACACCTGTGCGCTCGGAAGGAGGAACGACGCCTCGTTCGCGCCGGGTATGGCCACGCCGTCGTGCAGCCATTGAAACGCCGCAATTCTTACGGATCGCCAAATCGGAGCGGTGAGCAGCAACGGATCTCCGGCCTTCACGCTCATGCCTCCCACGGCATCCGGTCCACCGAGTGAATAAGGCCGAATCGATAGCTGCACTTCACCCACCTCTCCTGCGCTGGATACGGCGATCTGCAGCGGCTCGCCGGCCACAACGAAGGCCGGTAATGTATCGCTCATGACGGATCCGCCACGCGGATGATTGCTGAAAAGCGGTGTCAGCTCCGGCAGCGATTGCCCCCGGTAGACCGCGAATTCGGCATCAAAGGCACTCCCCGCCACCGAAAACTCGTAGAACCCGGTCTGCTCTGGAATCCACTGCCACCAGATCGAACTGTCGGCCGTCCCCAGATGGTCTGCCCGCTCTCCGACCTCGCGCGTCGCACCGAAGTTCGACCCCCGGACGACACCCCCGGCCGCAGGAATCACCGTGCTGTCCGCGAAATCGTCATTGGGCGGCTCTGCGGTCTGCGTCACCAGCAGATCGAAGTCCCCCCGCCCGCCGTTACGCGTCTCGACGGCGATGCGGTATACCGTCCCGGCGACCGCGTCGAAGGCAAGCGTGGCCACCCCGGACGCACTCCGCGTCTCCGGGGCGTAGGCCACCTTGTCGAGTCTAGCCATCGCACTGCCACGGTAGACGGCGACAATCGGAAGAAACGCCCGGCTGCGCACCTGCACGACGGTCCGGCCACTGGCCGGAGCCTCCCAGGCAAACCAGGTCGAGGCGGTCGCAGGCGTATCTCCATTTCCATGCGGGGCCTCACCCAATTCACTGGCGGCACCGAGCGTCGTGCCCCGAACGGCGGCCAGCTCTCCAGTGAGCGGGAATGCCCCAGCCAGCGCGTCGTTTTCCGGAACCGGCACCGCATCCAACTCTACCGTGACGCGTTCGACATTAAACCGGGGAACAACAGCGATCGCGTATTCCCGACCTGCCCTCGCCTGAAAGACCGCGGTCTCCGCATAGGACGCGTTGTCGGTAATCCGCACCAGGTCGGTGACCCTCTCCCCCTCGTAAACCGCTACCGTCTGCGCCCGGCCATCGTCCGACCTTGCGGATACTTCGACGAACAGGTCTCCTGGTGCCGTCCACTTCCACCAAACCGACGGTCCCCTGCCGAAAGATCCGTGCTCGGGCTCACCCGGCTCATACCACGCGCCAAGGACCTCTCCCGTCGTCACCACTGAGGATCCCGAAACTTCAAACCGATCGGCAAAACGGTCGTTTGCCGGCGGGTCGTAACGGTCGAGCCGCAGCACGAAGGGGCCACCGGTATCGCCGCGCCAGGAATATACCATGATCGACAGGGGCACACCGGCCTTCACCTGCACCCAGCCACTTCCGGACAACGACCGCAGAGAAGCAGGCAAATCCCCCGTGAACAGGTGAACCCTCCGGCCCAATCCTTGAACCGAGACTCTCGCGGCACCATCCTTCTGCGGCGTCCACCGCCACCACACCGTTCGTTCGGCCGGCTCTCCCTCGATGACCGGGTCGGCATACTCCGACGTCGCCCCGGCGTTGGAACCGTCAATCCACAAGTGATCACCCGAGAGCGTGATCGCTCGATCGAAAAGATCGTTGCGCGGGCCTTCTTCGAGCCGCAGGTGCAACACGAAATCGCTGCCCACCGGGTCGGTCGTCGCGACCTGCACCCAGTAGGCCACCCCGGCTTCCGCGGCAAACGCAGCCGGCCCATCAAAGTTCGGCCGGACCGGCCGCATGGCATACGTCAGTTCACCGTCACGGACTTCCCGGTACGCACTGATAATCGGCATGAAGGCCGCATTCTCGATAGCGATGGCCGCACGGCCATCGCCGGGCGCGACCCAGCGCCACCACACCGACCCCTCGAGCGCACCAAAACCGGGATCCGGCTCGTTC
>RFJS01000347.1 GCA_003694825.1 Verrucomicrobiota bacterium
CCCACCGCCGCCAGACCGATGAGCAGTGCGTGCCCGAGCCCTCTCATCACCCATCGCGCCGCTCGTCCGCGACGATCTCCCCATCGCGCAGCCGGATGATGCGCCGCGCGAAGTTCATCACCAGCTCGTCATGCGTGGCGAAAACAAAGGTTGTCCCGTGGCGCGCGTTCATCTCGCGCATCATCTCGAGCAGCTCCCGCGCCGTCTGGGAATCGAGATTGGCCGTGGGCTCATCCGCCAGCACGATTGCCGGCCGGCTCGCGATCGCGCGCGCGATCGCCACGCGCTGCTGTTGTCCGCCGGAAAGTTCCGCCGGCCGCCTCCCGTGCATCCCGGCCAGCCCGACCTCATCGAGCACCGCCGCCGCGCGCCGGCGGCGCTCGACCTTCGGCACGCCCTGCAAAAGCAGGATGTATTCGACATTCTCCAACGCCGAGAGGACCGGGATGAGATTGTAGGACTGAAAGACGAACCCGATCCGTTCGAGCCGCAGGCGGGTGACCTCCGCGGGTTTCATCCGATCGATCCGGTGGCCCGCGACCGTCACCTCGCCGCCATCCGAGGCATCGAGCCCGCCGATGAGGTTGAGCAGCGTCGTCTTCCCCGACCCCGAAGGCCCGACGAGCGCCGTGAACTCACCGCGGTCGATCGTGGTGCTCACTCCTCGCAGGGCCGGCACCTCGACCTTTCCCTGGCGGTAGACGCGCCGCAAGTCCCGCACCTCCACGATCCTTCCGTTGTTCTCACCTGTCTGCATCGATTTCATCTCGTGCCTTTCCTCCCGTCCTCAGTGATGGGCCATGGCCTGGACCGGGGTCACCCGCGCTGCCTTCACCGCCGGATACAGGCTCACCAGCAGCCCCAGCCCGAAGACCACCGCGCCGGCCCGCAGAAAGTCCCCCGGCGCCAGTTTCGGAAAAATCACCCGGGACATCCCGAAATATTCAGAGCCCTCCGCAAACATCGAAAAGTCCATGCCATGCCGCGCCAGTGGCGCAAGGCTCCCCCACGACAGCAAGGTCCCGACCACGAACCCCAGGGCGAGGAGCATCAGCGTCTCGACAACGACCAGCCGCACGATGCCTCCGGGAGTCACCCCGAGCGCGCGCACCAGGCCGAACTCCCGGATGCGCTCATAGACCGCCATCAACACCGTATTCACGATCCCGAACGACATCGCCACGAAGACGACGAAATTCCAGATCACGGCAAAGACCTGCATGCCCTCGAGCCACGCGCCGACAAACGGCACCATCTCCCGCCAGGTCAACACCACCGCCGCCTCCCCGGCGACCGCCTCGCGCACCGCCGCCGCCACGGTATCCGCCTCGATGCCTTCCGGCAGATCCACCGCGATCTCGGTCAGATCGTCCCCGACGCCGAGCGCGTCCTGCAGCGTGCCCCGGCGACAGAAGAGAAACTGCTTTTCGGTCGCCTCGAGCTGCGCGTCGAAAACGCCCACGATGCGAAACGCGCGCGACACGATCCCCCCATCCGCCCCCTGCATGTCGACGACGATCCGGTGTCCGATCCGCGTCTCGAGCCGCTCGAGCAGGGCCCGCCCCATGAGCACGCCGTTCTCGTCGGCCGAAAGCCCCTCTCCGGCGATGACGGCATCCCCGATAAACGAGACACCGCGCTCCTCAGCGGGCACAATCCCCACGAGCGTGGCGCCGAAGGCGCCATGCGCGCTGCGCACCACCGCGCTCACGCGAAACCGCGCCGCCACCCGCGCGGCCTCCGGCACGACCGCCCGCACCCGATCGACCAGCCCGCTCCCGCCGCGCAACCGATTGTCGATCACCGGATTTTCAAAAAACCCCGGCGCCTGCACCTGGAGGTGGCCCGTAAGGTTGGCGATATTCGCCTCGAGCATGTCGGCGATCACCCCCCGCATCAACGCCGCGAAAAAAACCATCGCCCACACCCCGACGACGACCGCCGCGAGGATCGCGAGCGTCCGCCGTGGCTGCCGCCACAGGTTTCGCCATGCCATCACCACCGTCATGGGCTGTGAATCGCCTCCACCGGGCGCATGCGCCGCACCCGCAGCGCGGGTATCAACGCCGCCAGCACAGACACGAGAAAGACGACCACCGGCCCCACGACAGCGGTCAGCGGCGTCAGCTCCGGAAAGATTCGCGAGGGCAGCCCGAACTGCGCCATGTAGGCGCCGGCCTCATCGCCCATATCGATCCCCACCCGCGCCACCCACGCGGTCACGGCGCAGCCCAGAACGACGCCGAGCGCCATGCCGAAGGCCGACAGCATGCCCGACTCCAGGAGCACGATCCGCACGAGCCGCCCCGGAGTCGTGCCGATCGCCATCATGACGCCGAATTCGCGGGTGCGCTCAAACACGGCCATGACGAATGTATTCAGAATGCTGAACGCCACCACAAGCACGAGCACCGAATACATGAACACGGCCATGAGAAAGTCGAATTTGATCCCCTCCAGAAGCCCGGGCACGAGTTGGTTCCACGTCAATGCGACCGGCGGGTGATGCGCCTCGCCCAGGCTGCGGATCCGCGCCGTCACCCGCGCCGCCACCGGCTCGAGAAACCACAGCCCGTCGGCCTGGGCCAGCACCCGGTGCACCGCCCCCTGCATCCGATAGACCTCGTCGAACCAGACCAGCGGCACAAACACCGTGGCGCGATCCAGCTCCGGCTGGCCGCTCTCCACGAGGCCGACCACTTCCACCGTGCCTGCGGCCACCGATCCGTCGCGGGCCGTGCCCAGGACGGTCACCAGATCGCCGATACCGACCCCGAGATTGCGCGCCAACAGCCGGCCCAGCACGGCCCGGTCGAAATCCTCCGTCTCGAGGAAACGTCCGGAGCGCACCGTCGCCGCGATGCGGCCCATGGCGCGTTCCCCTTCCGGCTGCACGCCGATGACCAGCGCCCCCTGGGTGTGCCGCTCCCCCGCCAGCAGGGAAAATCCCTCCGCCCGCCGTGTCGTGCGCCGGATCCGCGGCTCCTCCAGCAATGCCGCCTCCACCGGCCCCGGATCGGGAAGCACACGCCACATGCGCGGATCGTCCTGATACCCCTCCGCCTGCGCCTGGATGTGACCGATCCCGCCGCTCACCGCCGCTCGCAGCATGAGTTGATACTGGCTCAATTGCAGCGACAGCACGAGCACGAGCAGACCCGCGGTAAAGGCGATCGCTCCCATGGAGAGAGCCGTTCGCCGCCGGTTGCGCCAGAGGTTTCGCCAGGCGATCTGCAGGTCGCTGCCCATTATTCACGCGGGTTGCGCAAAAACGCCTCGGTGAAGTAGCGGTCCGGCAGCGATTCGTAAAACGTGAGCTCGAGGTATTCGATCCGCGTAAAACGATCGTCTTCGTTTACGGGATACATGGTCATCACGCGGGGCAGCCGGCGCCCTCCCAGCTCTGTGATGTCCGAGGCCACGAGCCGTTTCACGAGATTGCCGTCCTGGTCGTAGAAACGTTCCTCGAGCATGATGTGGTCATCGCGGATCTCGATCTCTTCGAACCCCCAGACGACAGGCGCCCCCGGTTTCGGCGTCAGGCGGATGGTGTAGACCGTGTGCCCGTCGACCGTCCGCTCGTCCACCAGCTCATGCGTGTAATCAACGAGGATCGTGTCGCTGCGGGCGACGTCGTTGTTGGTGAAGTCCGACCCCATCCACGCCTGGCTCATGAGCGAGGGCGGCAGTTTGATCACCCAGTTGACGCGCGGGTTGTAGGTCCACATCTGGCGGCCGCGCTTGAGCGTGCCGTTGCCCCGGTCACGCGCCGGTGCGGTAACGATGATGACCGCGTCCGTCTCACCTCGCGTCCAGGCCTCGATCTCCTGGGTGCGTTCCCATTCCGGCCGGTGAATCGTCATGCGCATCCGCGCGTGCGAGGCGAGCCCCCGATAGTGATTGAAGGCGTCGCGCACGATCTGCCCGGCATCGGGGCCCGCCCGCAACGGCAGGCCCGCCACACCGAACAACACGAGACTCCATGCGACGAGGAGAGGTTTAACGTTCATGGCAGAGCTGTGGCCCCGGCTGTACTTCTCATCGGAATGGGTTCAATCGCTTCAGTCGGTCATGCGGAAGGTGAAGCGCAGGCGCTGCGGCCGACCATCGGGCGGCGCGCCGGC
>RFJS01000348.1 GCA_003694825.1 Verrucomicrobiota bacterium
GCCGCGACGCGCCACGCGCTGGAGCAGTGCGGCTGTCTGCACGCGAACATGGATCTCTACAAGTGGGCGATGAAACTGACGCCGTTCGTGCCCGGCGAACTCGTGGCCGACGCCTTTGAGCTGGCCGTGGCCGCCCGCGAACTCGACATGCGGGCCAGTCCCTACGACGTGCGGCACCTCGGCTTCGAGCCTGTCTGCGTGGAGACGGCGTCGGGGAGGGCTGAATACGAACGGGAGCAGCGCGCGATCTCGGATCGGGCGGGCCCGATCCGGCGGCGGTTGATCGAGATTTGCCGCGCCGTTCTGGCGGAGGCGGCCGGGAGGTGAGCGGCGTCGGCCGGCATTCCCCGCATCGCTCGCGGGGCAAACAATGGAAAAGGCTGGCGGAATACCCCGGAGGGCGGTCCGCCAGCCGATGCTCGAAACCCCTCGTTCAGGGAACTTCGTAGACTTCGACGAGGGCGACGCCTTCGGCTCCGTCTTTCGGGAGCACCTGGGCGGTGTAGGTTCCCGGCGGCAGCGTCACGACAAGGGCGGCATCGGCGCTTCCCTCTGTAAGCGTGAAGGCACCGGTCGCGACGGTGGCTTCGTCGAGTGCCGCGCGGTTTTCGGGTGTGTCCTGCGTCTCCCAGTCGTCGTTTGAGGCGATCATGGCCCCGTCGGCGTCGAAGACGGCAATGGTGGGATCGGCCAGAGGCGCGGCGACGCCCATCCCTTCGAGGCCCGGTCCGATGCCGCGGATGAGGTATGAGGTGGCGTCTCCCCGGCCGACGACGAAACCGGCGATCTGGACACGGGAGTCGTTGCCGGCGACGCCACGTGTGGAGATGTTGACCAGCGGGGCGCCGGTGTAGGCATTGTTGACGAGGGAGATTGTGACACGCGCCAGGGTATAGCCGGGTTGGGTGAAGTCGCCGCCGGAGAAGGACGATGTGGTGCCGCCGAAGTTTGTGCTGGCATCGAGAATACCGCCGGATCCGGCAGCCATGAAGCCGGGGTGCATCGTGATCACGCCGTTTTCGGGTGTGCCCGTATTCGGAGCCGCCTGCCCGAGAAAGGCTGTGTTGGCCGGAATCTCGTCGTTGATCTCCGTGCCGGCGTCGTAGACGCGGTCGCCGCCGATAGTGAAGGAGCGGGCGATGAAGTTGCCCGTTTCGTCGAAGACAGGAACGGCCATGGGGTCGTCATTGACGACGAAGGCGTCGTTGCTCGGGATGAGCATCAGGGCGTAGCTCATGTAGCGATGCTGAGGATTCGTCGGATCGAGATCGAAGACGAAGGTCTGGCTCCATCCCGGAGCGGTGGGCCCACCGAGTGTGGCAGAGGTCCCGCCTGGGGCGGCTTCGGCGAAGGCGGCGTCGAGGGGCGCGGTATTGCCGTCCTCGGCGATGGCTTCGATGGCGGGAGATGCCGGCTGCCCGGCGTCGGCGAGATCGACCGTGCCATCGTGAAAACCAACCCATGGACTGACAAACCAGATGCCGTTGTCGGGACCGTCATTGGTGAAGGTGACGGCGACCTGGACGGCTTGAGCCGGCAGGGCGGCGAGCGTGGCGGCGGCGAGCATCGAGAGGGAGAGACGACGGGTGCGGCGGAATGCCCGCGAAGCCTCGTCCGTCCCGGAACGGAAGGTATTGAGTGAATGCATAATGATGTGAATACGTTGTTGTCTTTCTGAACGGGAC
>RFJS01000349.1 GCA_003694825.1 Verrucomicrobiota bacterium
GCCGAGTACACGGTCGAGGTCACCAACGCCGGCGGCTCCGTCGTCAGCGCCCCGGCCACCCTTGCCGTGGAGCCCGCCGCGCCGTCCGAATCCCGTCTCCTCAACATTTCCAGTCGCGGTTTCATCGGTACGGGCGAAAGCATCATGATCCCCGGCTTCGTCATTTCCAGCGAGGGGCCCAAAACCCTGCTCGTGCGCGCCGCCGGTCCCGCCCTCGCCGCACTCGGCGTCGAAGGTGCTCTCCCCGATCCCATCCTGAAGATCTTCCGCGAAGGCGAAAACGATCCGATCCTCGTCAACGATGACTGGGGCGAAAACGGCGACGGCGAGGCCATCGCCGCCGCGGCCGGGCAACTCGGGGCCTTCACGTTTCCCGAGGACAGCGCCGATGCCGCCCTCGTTGTCACCCTCGCCCCCGGCGCCTATACCGTCCAGGCCTCCGATGCCGGCGGCGCCACCGGCGTGGGTCTGGTCGAGGTCTACCTGCTCGAGTAGATCGCCGTTGCCGCGTGGCGCCCGGGCGGCCATGATCGAGCGTCCTCCCCCTCCGTCATGCGCCCTCGTTTTCTCGCCCTTCTCCCGCTCGTCCTCCTCGCATTTGCCGCGCCACGTTCCCACGCCGCCACCGCCGACGACGGGCTGCGGTTGTGCGTCATGTCGTGGAACCTCCGCTTCGCCGGCGACGAGCCGCCCCACGCCTGGCCCGACCGCCGCCCGCTCATGCGTGAGCTCATTGCGCAGGTCGCGCCCGACATCATCGGCACCCAGGAGGGACTCTTTCACCAGCTCGAGGCATTGCGCGACGACCTGGACGGATACGCCTGGATCGGCCTCGGCCGTGAAGGCGGCAGCCATGGCGAGAACATGGCCGTCTTCTACCGCACCAGCCGGCTGGAGCCGCTCGCATACGACCACTTCTGGCTCTCCGACACACCCCGAACCATCGGTTCGATGACATGGGGCAACCGCTACCCGCGCATGGTCACCATCGTCCGCTTTCGCGAAAAGACATCCGGACGCGAATTCCTCCTCTGGAACACACACCTCGACCACGAGGTCGAGACCGCCCGGGAACGTAGCGTCGATCTGATCCTCGACCGTCTCGCCGCCGTCCCGCCGCAACTGCCCGTCATCCTCACAGGAGACTTCAACGCACCCGCCGAACAGAGCCCCATCTACGCCCGGCTCCTCGAACGTGGCGGGTTTTCCGATACATGGCTCGCAGCCGAGGATCGCGTCGGCGAGGGGCTGGATACCTTCAACGGCTTTCGGCCGGGCCAGCACGAGGGCGGACGCCGCATCGATTGGATCCTCTTCCGCGGCGCTTTCACCGTCTCTCGTGCCGCCATTCTCGATTTCAGCAGAAATGGCCGCTATCCGAGCGACCATTTTCCGGTGGTCGCCTGGCTGGTGTTGTCTCCGGACGCCTGAGCAACGCCGCGCGGCGGGAGCGCGGCCTCGCAACCGTGCGCCGCCCGCCGCACCTCACGGGTCACCGCTCTGCTGGCGGCAGGACGATGGTCTGCAAGGCCTGCGCGGCAATCGTCACGGCGAAGACTTCGCGACCACGGCGCACGGCGAAGACCTGTTCACGCTCCTCCGGGTTGAAAACGGCGAGCGCGATCGTCCCGTCGGGATTCTCGAACGCCGTGCCCATCAGCGTGTCGTCGCATCCAGAGAGACCGATCCGGCGCGCGCCGGGCCGCATGAACTTGCTGAAGTGAGCCACCGCGTAAAAGAGCGGCGTGTAGTAGAC
>RFJS01000350.1 GCA_003694825.1 Verrucomicrobiota bacterium
CAAGACCTGGTGGACCAACCACCCGCGCCCCGACGACGACGGCAAGCCGATGCGCGAGTTCTTCCTCCATCGCGAGAAATGGGGCGACCAGAATGAATTCGGCTACAAGGACTTCATCGGCCTGTTCAATCCGGAGAAGTTCGACGCCGAGGACTGGGCCGATCTCTTCGAAAAGTCCGGCGCCCGCTTCGCCGGCCCCATGGCCGTCCATCACGACAACTACATGCTTTGGGACTCCGCGCTCACCCGCTGGGATATCATGGATACCGTGGGCTTCGACATGGTCGGCGACCTCGAGAAGGCCATCCGCAAGCGCGGCATGAAATACGTCCTCACCTTCCACCACGCCTTCACCTGGTCGTTCTTCCAACCGTCCTACGCCTTCGATGGCGGCCGCCCCGGAAACGAAGATCTATATTGCCGCCCTCACGAGTTTTCCTCCGACAACGACAGTTTCGCCGAGTACCCCGACGCCGAATATGAGGAACTCTGGTTCCGAAAGCTCGAAGAAGCATGCGACAAATACGCCCCCGACCTGATCTGGTTCGACATGGGCCTCGAGCTGCTCAGCGAGAAGATCCGCCAGAAGGCCTTCGCCCGGCTGCTCAACATGGCCTGGGCGCGCAACCAGGAAATCGGATTGTGCTACAAAATAAAATACAGCGTCTGCATGCCGCCCTCCGCCGGCATCCTCGACTACGAGAAGGGGCGCGCCAAAAACATGCGCGAGGACCCCTGGATCACCGACACGCCACTCGGCGGCTGGTTCTACAACGGACGCCCCTCACGTTCCCCAGAGGCGGTTGTCGAGATCCTCGTCGATATCGTCAGCAAAAACGGCTGCCTCCTGCTCTGCGTCAGCCCCAGGCCCGACGGCACGATCCCCGATGATCAGCGCAAAACGCTCCTCGCCGTCGGCGAGTGGCTGCAGATGAACGGAGAGGCCATCTACGACACCCGCCCCTGGGTCATCGCCGGCGAAGGACCGACTGAGCTGGAGAAGGACGACCACTTCAACGAGAATTGGGAGGCCATCTATACCGAGAGCGACATCCGCTTCACCCGCAGCAAGGACGGCGACACCCTCTACGTCATCGTCCTCGACCGCCCGACGGCCGGCGAAGTCAACGTCACGAAACTCGCCACCGTCTACCCCTACCTCGACCGCGAGATCCGCGAGGTTTCCCTCATCGGCACGCCCGGCTCCATCGGCTGGACGCGCGACAGCACCGGGCTTCACCTCGAGTTCCCCGCGGATGCTCAGGGGCGATACGCCTGGTGCTACCGGCTTTCACTCGCGCCCATCCATTGACCCGAAACGACAACGCGGGGCGCGCCCGAGCTTCTCCGGCACCGGGCGCGCACCCATCTCCCCCGAAAATCACCACAACCACTCACGCGGGGCCATCCCCCGCGGCAGCCCCTTCGTCCCCCGACACCTCCCCGGCC
>RFJS01000351.1 GCA_003694825.1 Verrucomicrobiota bacterium
CCCCGGTCGTTGACGTTGAACACCAGATCCGGCGGCCATCCCGCCAGCTTGTCGTTGAGCGCAACCCACTCGGCATACATGAACGTCGGCACCGTCTCCCGATAGTTGCCCGGAACCCGCGGCATCGCGCCGTCGACGCGATACCCCGATCCACGATCGATCGTCGCATCCGCCCCGCCGGTATGCCGACGCGTCGGGTCGGCGTCGTCCGCCGCCATATCCATGCCGAAAAGCAAGATCGGCTCGCAACCGAGGAACCGGGCCAGCTCGATCGCCGTGATACCACAGTTTTCCGTAACGACGAATGGGGTCTTCGGAATGCCGTGATCGGCGAGCCAGTCCTCCGTGACAAGACGCCCCGAGAGAAAGCAGAACCGTCCCGCGACATATTCTTTCCAGGCGGGCGGGCTGATCGACGCCAGGACGGCGCACCGGGGCTCAGTCTGATCATCGAGACACTTCTCGGGCAGCTTCGCCGCATCCACCGAGACAGCGAAATCCGCCTGCAAACCATGGCGCGCCAGCGTTCGCAGCGCGGTGTCCGCAGCAAAGAGGACCGCTGAGCTCCGACGCCGCGCAATCAAGGGTGCGGTGACATCGAGCGATGGCCCCGCGCCGCAGACGAAGGCGGGGATGCCCGCGAGCGCATTCTCCCAGGCGCGCGGCAACCGCCATTCCATGTAATCGAGCACATTCTCGAGAAGCTGTCCCTGCCAGCGCGCGCCCTCCTCCTGGCGGGTGCGGCGCACCCGGTAGTTGCGCTCGTAGTGCGCATGCAACTGATCGACCACCTTCGCAAACCGCTCTCCCAGCGCTTCTGGTATCGCTGCTGTCACGACAACCTCCGGGAGCCTGAGCATGTCCCGCATCAGAAACGTTTCGATCACCTCGGCGAATCCGCTGCGGTCGAATCGGTCGACCACCAATCGCGCCGCCCCGCTTTCGCGCAATGCGGGCGGAGCCATCCGCCACCCTTCGTCGTCGACGATCCACAGCGTCGACTCGCCGGCGGCGATCAGCGGCTCCACCTCGGGCACGGCGCGGCCCACCACGACCGCTGTCGTCGCCCCGGGAGACGGCATGTGCTGGAGGATGCCCGACATCGGTCTCGGCTGGCCTCAGCGGGCGGCGTCCCGCGCCGTTGTCCGCAGCCGGCGCTCGGCCTCGTGAAAATCCTCCATCGTATCGACATCAAAGGCATACTCGCGCGGGACCGTATAGAAAAGCGGCTTGCGGCCGATGCGGCAGCCGGTCCGGAAAAGCGCCTCGCGGCTGATCCCGTAGAGACCCGTGGTCTCCTTGACATACATCGCGTCCTGTGAACGGGGCAGTCCATCGAGCAGCCGTGGATCGTAGTTGACCGCTTCTCCCTGGTACCACACCCAGCCGGTTTCCTCGGTAACGAGGAGCATCGAATCGTAGCGGTCAGCCTGGCTGATGAAGGCCTCGGCCGCTTCCCGCACCACGCTGCCGGGGAGCGTCACCGCCGTCACGAAGGCCTGCAGATAGTATCTGTATTCCGGATGCGCGAGGCCGAAATGGTTGAGCAGATGGTTGCCGTTGGCGCGATCCGAGGCAAACCAGTCGAGCCGCTGGTGAAACCGCAGCCGCCCGGGTTCGACATCCTCGAAATACTGCATCACGGCCTCGTCTTCGCTGTCGATCCACAGATCCCACTCGCGCGGCAGGGCCTCGAGCAGCTCGTCGACAAGCCACCGACAGGACGGCTTCCCGTTGAGATCGCGGAAGTTCTTGTTCGGCACACGGGTGCTCGAACGCCATTTCAGCGGTATCTGAACGGCTACTTTCATGAGAGCGGCGTGGTCTCGCGGGATTGTCTCCTGGTGCGTCGTTGATCTCTCGCTACGGGCAACTGGCGAGGAAAAACCGCTGCGACGTCCCGTGCGCCCCGACAGCTACTCTCACCGGCGCGCCGCACCGGGGGCAGCGGCCGACGTAGGCGGTGCCATCGCCGTTGAGGTAAAGACGCCCATAAGCGCGGCAGTCCACGAAATGCACGCCGAGGAAGCGGCGTCCCGTGCGCGGACATATGCTTTGTGCCGTGCGGGGATTCACCACGAACGGGAACGTTCGATTGGTATTTCAACGCGGTTTCTGCGCCGCCGTCTTTACTGGAGCAGACGCAGGACCGACTGCGGTGCCGAGTTCGCCTGGGAAAGCATCGCCGTGCCGGACTGCACGAGGATCTGCGCCTTCGCCAGGGCGGTCGCCTCCTCGGCCACGTCGACGTCGCGGATGCGCGAGATCGCCGCCTCGAGGTTTTCATACTGCACCTGAAGCTGGGCCGCGGCCACTTCCAGGCGCGACTGCGCCGCACCGAGAGTCGCGCGCTCGGTCGCCAGTTGCTGAATACTCTCGGTGACGAGATCGCCGGCGTTGGTCACATCGATCGACGGGGCGATGAGCTGGCCAATCGCTTTGGACGTATCGCGCAGGTTGATCTCACCGATCGTCATCGAGTGCGATGAGCTTTCGCCGATCGTGACGGAAAGGCCCGCGCTGTTTGGCCCGAACAGGGAGATGCCGTTGAACGTGCCGAGAGCCGGGTTGGTGCCGTCACCGATCGTGTCGATGAGCTGCTGCTTGAGCGCCTGAAATTCCGCGTTGTAGAGCGCGATGTCGGAGTCGTTCTTGGTGACGTCCTTGGCCATGGCGGTGAGCTCGCTCATGCGGGTGAGCACCTTGGTCATGCTCTTCATGAAGCCATCGGCCGTCTGCACGTAGGACATCGCGTTTTGCGCATTCGTGCGCGCGGCGGTGATCCGGGCATTCTGGGCGACGAGCTTTTCGGAAACGGCGAGGCCGGCGGCGTCGTCGGAGGGCTTAACGATTTTCGAACCCGAGCTGAGGCGCGAGAGTGAACGGCTCAACATCGCCTGGCTCTCATTGAGGTTTCGCGTCGCGTTGATCGCGTTGATGTTGGTGTTGATAACCATGGTGGATACTTGGCTTGTGTTTCAGGTGTGGTGGTGTGGTGGGAGAATCATTCGCCCGCGGCGGGAGAAACGGCGGGCTGTCCGGCAGAGCGGCGCCGCGAGGAAAGGGCGTCGGCGAGCCCCGAGATGGCGGGCCGGGGCGCGTCCTTGGCGGCGGCGCCGAGTGCGGCTTCGCGATTGGTCTCGCGCACCTGCTCGAAGAGTTCCTTGCGAATGATGGGAACCTCGCGCGGCGCGTTGATGCCGATCTTGACGGTGTCGCCATCGACGCGCGTGACGCGGATCTCGATGTTGTCGCCGATGAGGATCGACTCGTTTACCTTTCGGGAAAGTATCAACATGTGTGTGACCCTCCGTGGTTCAGGACTCGGACGGCTGCGTCTGCAGCAGCGGGTGCCGCGCGGAATAGTCCGCGAAGTTGGCGATGATGATTTGCCGACCGATAAGCGTCTCCCGATTGATGACGATAGGGCCGATGAGATTGACGGTGGCTTCGGCGGGATCGCTGCTTTTCATCGTGACGATGTTCAGCACGATGGCCTCGTCCGGACTGCGGATGCCGAGGGTCTCGGCGTCCTCGTCGCTGATTTCGAGGGTGTATCCGGGGATCGTGCCGACGGGATCGATCACGATGAAGTTCAGCGACGGGTTGTCGACAGAGCGCAGCCACATCAGGGGCAGCTCTTCGGGGTTGTAGAGCAGCGCGATCCGCCGGGCCTCGGGAAATCCGATGAGACCGGCGGGCAGCGTGAACTCCGCGGGCTTCACCCAGCGGTCCTGCGTTTGTACGGTTTCTGTGGCTACTTTCATGGTCTGTAAGGGAAAGTGTCTTCAGGGGTTGGTGATCAGAGGTAGTCGAGCAGGGAGCGGTCGAGCACCTTGCCCGCGCTCATGAGGGCGGCCTGGTAGGCGTTCTGGTTTTGCGTGAGCTGGACGATGGTCTGGGAGAGATCGACATCGGCATCGCGCGAGATCTGCTCGGCGAGGTCGGAGTAGCGCGCGCGGTTCTGCTCCATCTCGATCTCGATGCGGGCCTGCAGAGCGCCCTGGGCGCTGAGCGCGCCGATGAGCGCATCTTCCGACGCATTCATGGCATCCATCTGCGCCTTCACGGTTGCGGAATCGCCCGTAGCGAGGGCGTCGCGCACCGCGATGAGGTTGTTCATCGTCGTGAGGATGTCCTGGTTGGTCTCGTAGCTTGGATAGGGCGAGAGACGACCGTCGACAGCGACCTGAATCTCGGCGGTGTCCGTCGTGCCGACGTAGGCGACGGAAACGATCTTGCCGTTCGCATCGCGGGTGGCCTCGAAGGGTTGCGCGGCGCCCGTCGTCCCGCCGAAGAGCGGCTCGTCGTTGAAGCGGGTGTTGGCGTTGACGAGCATCTGCTCCAGCAGCGCGTCCACTTCGATGCCATAGGTCTGCAGCGCCTCTTTCCCCTGCACCTCGTCGCTGAGCGCGATGATCTCATTGGCGCGCTCGGTGAGCTGGAGGATGTTGCGGAGCTGCCCGGTCGAGGCGTTGATGATGTCGTTGGCGCGAAGGGCGTTGCGGTGAAACTGCTGGATGCGGGCCTGTTCGGCCTGCCCGTTGAGCACCCGGACGGCGCCGGCGGGATCATCGGAGGGATCGACGATGCGCTGTCCGGTGGCGGTCTGTTCCTGGAGCTGGTTGATCCGCCCGGTGAGCCGCTGCAGCTGGTAGATCAGCGTATTTGGGAATGTGTTACTCGTTACTCGCATGGGGGCAATCAGCGAAGGAGGCCGTTGACGATGGTTTCGAGCATTTCATCGATGACCCGCATCACACGAGCGGAGGCATCGAACGCTCGCTGGAATTTGACGAGATCGGCCATCTCCTCGTCGAGGGAGACGCCGGAAACCGCGTCGCGGCGTTCGACCATGAGACGCTGGATCGTGCTCTGGTCTTCATGACGCTGCTGGGTGGTGTTGACGGCGTTGGCGATGTCGGAGACGACGCTGACGTAAAAACCGCCGAAGGAACCATCGATGGCGTCGCCCGAGCCTGTATCAAACTGACGGGCACCGAGATCGGCGATGGCGAGCGCGACTTCGTTGGCGCCGGGGTTGGCGGTGTTGGTGGCGCGGATGGTTTTCGCCGAGAGCGACGGATCGAGAGCCATCGTCGCCGCGGTCGTGCCGGTGGCGAGGAAGAAATCGGTGGAAACCCCGCCGGGATTGTAGGTGGTGTTGACGGCGGAGACGATCTGGCCCGCGAGCCGATCGATACTGCTGCGGAGATCGGCGATAGCGCCGTCCCGGGCGCTGAGCCGGCCCCGCATGGTGCCGCTGGTGAGCGAGAGCGCGACGGCCGGGGGTCCGCCGCCGAGGATATTGGTGCCGTCGAAGGAGACGGGATTGAAATCCCTGGCGCTGTCGAGGAGCACGACCGGGTTGTCCGCGGCATCGCGGGAGACGATGCGGATCTGCCCGATGCTGTCGGGAACCGCCTCGACCTCGAAGTCCATGAGTTTGGAGAGTTCCTCGAGCTTGGCCTGGCGCTTGTCGCGCAGATCGAGCGCGGATCCGGCGTTGCCCACCTCGAACATGCCGATCTGCCGATTGAGGTCTTTGATGACCTCAAGAATGCTGTTCACCTCGTCGACTTCGGTGGTGACGTTCTCGGTCAGCTCGCTCTGGAGCGTGTCGAGACGGCTGTCGACGGTCCGGAACTGGGAAACGAGCGTCTGCGCCTTTTGAAAGAGGATCTGTTTTTCCGCGTCGGAGCGGGGATTGGCGGCGACGCTGGAGAAGGCATTGATGAAGTCGGTAATGGCTGCCCCGATACCGCCGCCGCTGCTGGTGTTGTTGGCGCCGTCGACGAAGGAGGCATCGTTTTGCCGGTCGATCTGCTGGCCGAGGGAAAGCTGCGCCTTGTAGTAGGCATCCGCCTCCGCCTCGAGGGCCTTCATGAGGGCGGTTTCGCGCAGCACCTGCTTATCGAGGATGGCGTCGCGAACGTTTTCGAGCCCGAGCGCCGCCACACCGAGGCTCTGCGGGCCGAGAGTGGTCTGAACCATGCCACGGTCACCGAGGATCACCCGCTGGCGCGCGTAGGCGGGATTGTTCACGTTGGCCATGTTGCGGCCGGCCGTGAAGATGCCCTGGGAGTGGGCGTTGAGCGCCTGCGAGGTGCGGCTGAGTTCTCCGAAAAGTCCTGATGACATGGCGGCGGGCGGGGGTCAGGGGTGGATCAACCGATGGCGTTGTAGCGCGAGGTGGGCGCGGCCTGGCCGGGGAAGGCGACCTTGCCGTTGCTGCCATAGGTGCGGGTGAACTTCTCGGGCTGGAGCACACGCAGGGTCTGCTCGGTGACTTCCATCGCGCGGGAGAGGAGCAGGTGATTCTGCCGCGCCTTGCGGCGATTGCGGCGCACCATGTGGTTGATGTCGCGCATCAGGGCCTCGAGCAGCGGCCGCACGACTTCGGAAAAACAGGGAAGAATGGCCCGGAGGGAATCGGTGCGGTCGACACCGGCGCGCTCGGCAAATTCGCGCACCAATTTTTCGCGCCGCTTACGCAGGTCCGCCACGAGACGGGTCTGCGCCTCGATATCGCCGTTGATCTCGAGCACGGCATCCGGTTTGCGCTCGATGATGCGTTCCTGTTGGGCGGCAAGCAGGTTGTACATGCCGCCGTATTCCTGCAGCTCGCTGCGGAGGATATCGACAAGCGGCTCCCAGTCGGCCGGTTCAGTGAACAGTGGTGTTGTCGTCATTGTTTTCGGGGCGCTTGCTGGCCAGCTGCGCCTGCATGATGTTTGAGAATCCAAATACGCCTTCCTGGCTGAGGCCTTCGGCGAGTGCCTCTGTGACAAAGTATCCGTAGACCGGGTTCCCTGAACCAAAGCTCTGGGCGCCGCTGACCATCGGCTTGAGCGCCTCGCTGAGGTATTGCCGCAGGAGGACTTCCTCGAACTCGCGGGCGGCCGCTTCGAGCCGCACCTGCTCCGGCGCAGACGCGTCGAGCATGCGCTCCCTCCAGGCGTTGGGATCGGCGGCGTTGAACTGGTAGATCGACGCATCCATGCGCAGTTTCCTCCGGATCAGTTGATGACAAGTTCGGCCTGCAGGGCGCCGGCTCGCTTCATGGCCTGGAAGATCGACATCATCTCCCGGGTGGATACGCCCATAGCGTTGAGGGCGGTGGTGACTTCTTCGATGGAGGGGAGATCCTCGATGACGCGGAATCCACCCTGCTTTTCGACCACGTCGGTCTGTGTGCTGGGGAGCACGACTGTCTGGCCCGCCTCGGCGAAGGCGCCCGGCTGCGACGCCGAGAGCGTGGAGGCGACTGTGATCGTCAGCGAACCGTGGCTGACGGCGACCTTGGAGATCCGGACGTTGGCCGTGGCCACGATCGTGCCGGTGCGCTCGTTGATGACAATGCGCGCCGGGGTGTCCGGGATGACGTCGATGCTCCCGAGCGCGGAGATGAAATCGACCTGGCGATCGAGAAACATCTCGGGAACGCGCACCCGCACGGCGGTGGAATCGGCGGCGAGGGCGATGTTGGGATAGAGGTTGTTGATAGCCTCGGCGACACGGGCCGCGGAGGTGAAGTCCGGATTGAGCAACAGCAGGCGCATCTCGCCATCCTCGACGAGCTTCATCTCGATCTCGCGCTCGACGATGGCGCCACCGGAAATCGTTCCGACCGTGGGATGGTTCTTCTGCACGACCGCGCCGCCCGGACCGGAGGTGCCACCGAGGAAACCACCGATGGCCACAGGTCCCTGAGCAACGGCATAGACGGTGTTGTCGGCACCGAGCAGCGGCGTCTGCAGGAGGACGCCACCCTGGAGCGCCTTGGCGTCGCCGATGGACGAAACGGTGACGTCGATGCGCTGGCCCGGCTTGATGAACGGGGGGATGTCGGCGGTGACCATCACCGCGGCGACATTCTTCGATTTCACGACGGAGGCGGGAATGTTGACACCGAAACGCTGCAAGGCGTTGGCGATGCTCTGCACCGTGTAGAAGGAGGTGCTGCTGTCGCCGTCACCCGCGAGGCCGGAGACGATGCCGTAGCCGACGAGCTGATTTTCCCGGCCGCCCTCGACGACGGTGAGATCCTTGATGCGCGCGGCGTCACAGGCCGTGGCGAGGACCAGGCCGGCGAGGATCAGAGCGTTGAAAATGCGTCCCTGCATCGTGAAGCGGTCCGTCAGAATGGGTTGATCGTATCGAAGAGGCGCGTGAGCCAGCCCTTGCGCTGCGCCGAGGAGATCGCGCCCCTGGAGATGAACTCAACGCGCGCGTCCGCGATGCTCGAGGAGAGGATGGTATTCCCTGTCTGGATATCATCGGGCCGGATGATGCCGCGCAGAATGGCATACTGCTTTTCCTCCGAGTAGGCCACGTAGCGGGAGCCCTCGATGACGAGGTTTCCATTGGGGAGCACATCGATCACGGTGACGGCGGCCCGCGCCGACACGGATTGGCTGTTGGTGATGGCGCCGCCGCCGGAAAAATCGTTGCTGCCCGTCATGGAGATCTCGGGCAATTCGCCGTTATGCGTGCCGAGGTTGCTCGAGGGGAAGAAGAACGAATCCACGGCGCTGTCGATCGACGCCGACTTGTCCGTCTCGGTGCGCACGGAGGCCTGCACGCGGGCCGATTCCTGGATGATCACGGTGAGAATGTCGCCAACGCGGGCGGCACGCCGGTCACCCCACATCGACTTCTCACTCGTGCGCGCGCTCGTCCACAGCGAGGCGCCTCCGGCCATCATCGGTGTGCCGAAGAGAGCGATACAGATCAAAACGGGCAGGAGCTTAGAGATGGACGCGGACACGGTTTTCATCGATGACTTCGGCTGAAAATTCACGCTTGGACTCGAGGTTGCGCACGGTGACGAATTCGCCGAGCGCGCCGCTGCGGGTGGCGAGCCCCTTCATGGTGATCGAGAGCATGCCGTCCTGGGCGACGACCTCGACGAGATCGCCCTTGCGCACGAGCGAACGCGGAGCGAGATCGGTCCATTCGAGCGGCTGGTCCGGCACGACCGGACGGGCCACTTCGTAGCTGTTGAGGTCGATCTTGCCGACAGGGACGGCCTTGGGCTCGCGGGCGAGGTCGATCTCGCGCACGGAGAGGTCTTCCGCAGAAAGTTTCTCGCCGGGATTGAGGCGGCGGTTGGGCACCCAGACATCGACCATGGCCTGGGCCTTGAAGCTCATGGCGTAGTTGCCGACCACTTCTCCGCCGGAGAGGAGGCGGAAGCGGACGAACATGTGGTTGGAGGTGAGACGCGGCGGATAGTCGACGATGACCACCTCGGGTTTCTCCGTCTCGTCGGGCAGCCGCGGGAGGCTGGTGGTGGGGATGAGCCGCAGGCGCCCGGGAACCTGCAGACGCTCGGCAACCTGACGCTCGATCTCCTCGAGCAGATCGAGGCTGTCGAAGCCCGGCTCGACAAGGGGCTGATCGCCATCCGCCCGGCGCTCGCGGG
>RFJS01000352.1 GCA_003694825.1 Verrucomicrobiota bacterium
CATTCTGCAGACGCCGGTGCGCATCCATGGCAGTGGTCGCACGGATACGGGCGTGCACGCCCTCGCCCAGGTTTTTCATTTCGATGCGGCCTGGCGCGGCACGCCGCAGCAGTTTGTTCGTGCCGTGGCGACGAAGCTCCCGGCCGGGGTGCAGGTGAAGACCCTCCGTCCGGTGCGGCGGGATTTTCATGCGCAACACGATGCGCGGGGCAAACGCTACCACTACCGGATCTTTCTCGGAAACGCGGGTCCGTTCGAGGCGCCCTGGTGCTGGTCGTGGCCGCGGCCGCTCGACTGGGAACGGATCGAGGCGGCGGCGGCGTGTCTGCGCGGGCGGCATGATTTCGCCGCCTTTTCCGCATGGAACGGCGACGAGAAGGCGACGACCGTGCGGGAGTTGCATCGTCTCGACATTCGCCGGCGCGGCCGTCGGGTGCGCATCACGCTCGAGGCCGACGGGTTTCTCTATAAGATGGCCCGTTCGATCGTCGGGGCGCTGGTGGCCGTGGGCGCCGGCAAACTGGAACCGGAGGCGATCGAGACGCTGTTGCGCACGGGCCGGCGCGTCCCCGCTGTCGTGACCGCGCCGGCGCAGGGACTGTTTCTCGAGCGGGTCTTTTATGGATGAACAAGCGCCAGCCGGTGGCGGCGGATCGGCGCGTCCCTGGCGGGCGCTTTTCGAGGGGATGGCGGATGTGCTGTTTCCGCCGAACTGCGTGGGATGTGAAGGCCTCGTCGAAGCGGATAGCTCTTTTCACACCCTCTGCCGGCAATGTGCCCGGAGGCTGGTGCTCGTGCGCCCGCCCAACTGCGCGACCTGCGGCTACCCGTTTTTCGGCGCGATGGCTGAAAGCGGCGAGTGTCCGCACTGTGCCGAACTCAGACCGGTCTTCGGCGAGGGGCGGACGGTGACGCTCCTGCATGGGCCGATGCGAGCGGTCGTGCATGCCTTGAAATACCGGGGCGCGACGTGGGTGCTGCGAGACATCCGCCGGATCGTCGCGGCGAGCCCGCACCTGCCCGGATTTCTCCGGGGAGCGACGCTGGTTCCCGTGCCGCTGCATCCGCGCAAGCGGCGGGAACGTGGTTACAACCAGGCCGAGCTGATTGCCCGGATATTTACAGAAGTCGCTCCCGTGAAGGAGGTTGCGCCGATCCTGTCGCGTGTCGTCGACACGCCGACACAGACTCGGCTCGACCGGCGCGGACGCCAGGCGAACCTGAAAAATGCCTTTGCCTTGGCTGCCGGGGCACAGGTAGTTTCCGACGATCGTTATGTCCTCGTCGATGATGTCTTCACAACCGGCTCCACGCTCAATGCGTGTGCCCGTGTCCTCCGCCAGGCGGGCGTGAGGCAGATCGACGTCGCCACGTTGGGCCACGGCTGACCGCAACCATGTCGCTCTTCAGCAAACCGAAGTATTCCACCGTCACGGTCAAAAAACGGGACATTCCCCAGGGCCTCTGGAAGAAATGCCCCGTCTCCGGCGAGATCATCTACGTCAAGGAGCTGGAGGAGAACCAGAACGTCGTTCCCCGCAGCGGCTACCACTTTCCGATCAGCGCGCCGGAGCGGATCGCGAAGCTCGTCGATCCCGACACATGGGAGGAGTTTGACCGCGGCCTGAAATCGGTCGACGCACTCGGGTTTGTGGACTCGAAGCCCTATTCGGAGCGCCTGGAAAAATACGAAAAGGCCACAGGCCTGAATGACGCCGTCGCCTGTGGCGTGGGGCGAATCCATGGCATCGAGGTTTCGCTGGCGGTGATGGACTTCCGTTTTGCCGGCGGATCGATGGGGTCGGTCGTCGGTGAGAAAATCACGCGCGCCATCGAGCGGGCGATCGAGCGGAAGATTCCGTGCATCGTTTTCTCGGCGTCGGGTGGAGCTCGCATGCAGGAGGGGATCCTCAGCCTCATGCAGATGGCCAAGACCAGTGCCGCGCTGGCGCACCTCGCCGAGGCGAAGCTGCCGTTTATCTCCGTGCTGACCAACCCGACCACGGGTGGAGTCACCGCGAGTTTCGCGGTGTTGGGCGATGTCATCCTCGCCGAACCGGGGGCACTCATCGGTTTCGCCGGCCCGCGCGTCATCAAGGAAACCACCCAGCAGGAACTGCCCGAAGGTTTCCAGTCGGCGGAGTTTCTGCTCGAGCACGGCCTGATTGACCAGATCGTCAGTCGGCTCGAGATGCGCGACCGTCTGCGGGACATCCTCACGGCGCTCCACGTGAAAAGGCAGAAGCAGCCAGCTGAGGCCGCCCGCTGAGAAAAGTCCGTCCAGCAGCGATGAGCGCGACCCTCGGGAAGGTGGCGGTCGTCGGCGCCGGTGCCGTAGGCTCCTATTACGGAGCGCGTCTCGCCCGGGCCGGTGAAGAGGTGCATTTCCTGATGCGGCGCGACTACGACGCCGTGCGCGAGCGTGGTCTTTCCGTGCGGATCGACGCGCCCGAGGTCAGGGAGTCTTTTCATCTCTCAGCGCCGCGGGTGTATCGGAATACGCGCGAGATTGGTCCGGTCGACTGGGTTGTCGTCGGCATCAAGGCGACTGCGCGCGATGCCCTCGTGGAATTGCTGCCGCCGTTGCTCGGGGCGGACACCTCGATTCTTCTCCTGCAAAACGGCCTCGGCATCGACGAGTGGGCGGCGGAGCGATTCGGGGCGGACCGCATCGTGGGCGGCTTGTGCTTCGTCTGTCTCAACCGCACGGCGCCGGCGGTGGTGGAGTGCTATCATCCGGGATCGGTCAGCATCGGCGAATTCAACCGCCCGGCGGGGAGCCAGGCGCACACGATCGCCGCCGCTTTCGAGCGGGCCGGCGTCAAATGCCGCGTGGCCGACAACCTGATGGAGATGCGCTGGCGCAAGCTCGTCTGGAACGTGCCGTTCAACGGTCTGAGCGTGGCCGAAGGCGGCATGACCACGGATCGAATCCTCGAAGACCCCCGCCTTGCCGCGGAGGTGCGTGCGCTCATGGGAGAGGTGCAGTCGGCGGCCGCCGCATTCGGTTTTTCGATACCCGATGATTTCCTCGAGCAGATGATCGATGTCACCCGGCGGATGGGTGCCTACAAGCCATCCAGCATGGTGGACTTCCTGGCCGGGCGCTCCGTCGAGGTCGAAGCGATCTGGGGCGAGCCGCTTCGCCGCGCGCGCGCCGCGGGAGTGGCGATGCCGCGGCTGTCGGCGCTCTATGAGCGCCTCCTGGCTCTCTGTCCGAAGCGGGCCTGAGGCTCTGGATCGGCCGGTCAGGGAACCGCGACGACGCTGGCGAGCGACGTGGTGATGGCGTCGATCACGGGAGCCGGGGTGACTCCGAGCAGAATGACGATCGCAATCAACCCGATGCACAGGGCGCGCGTCGAGCCATCCAGGGCAATCGGCATCTGATCGGTGGCGTCCCGGTCGCCGAAAAACGAAGCGTGCACGACCCGGAGGTAGTAGTAGGCCGCGATCGCGGTGTTGATCACCGCGAGGATGACCAGCACGGTGTGCCCCCGGGCGAAGGCGGCGTTGAGCAGGGCGAATTTGCCCATGAAGCCGACAAACGGCGGAATCCCGGCCAGCGCGAAGATCCCGATCACCATGGTCAGAGCCAGCAGGGGCGAGCGGCGGTGCAGGCCGTGCAGATCCTCGATGGCGACGTTCTCACCGTCGCGCGAGACCCGTGAAATGACCACGAAGCATGCCAGCACCATGAAGAGGTATCCCGTCATGTAATACAACGAGGCAGAGAACCCCGCTTCGTCGAGGGCGACAAAGCCCAGGAGCGTGTAGCCGGCATGGGCGATCGTGGAAAAGCCGAGCAGGCGCTTGAGGTCGCGCTGAACCAGAGCCACGAGGTTTCCATAAAACATCGAGGCAACGGCGAGAACGGTGAGGATCTCCGTGATGAGCTGATTGTCGGGCGTGGCCGCAGCGGCGAAGCGCACGAGGATGACGACGGCCCCGAGCTTCGGCATCGAGGCGATGATGCCGGCGGTTTCGTTGGACGCGCCCTGGTAGACGTCGGGTGTCCAGAAGTGGAAGGGGAAGACGGCGAGCTTGTAGTAAAGCCCGGCGAAGGTCAGGCCGAGGCCGGCCAGCGCGAGCGGCCCGTCGATCACCGGTTGGAGGCGCTGCACCATGAGCGGAATCGAGGTGGTGCTCGTCAGGCCGTAGAGGTAGCTCAGCCCGAAGAGCATCACGCCGTTGGCCGCGACCCCGAACATCATGAACTTGATCGCCGATTCCATCTGCATCCGCTGGCCTTCGCGTTCCCGGCGCATGGCGACAAGGAGGAAAAGCGGGAACGAGGACAGCTCGAGAGAGACGACGAGCGTGATCGCGTCGATGCTGCTGGCGAGAAAGACGAAGCCCGTCATCGAGATTCCCAGAAACAGGAAAAACTCCGGCCGAATGTCCGGCCGGATGTCGTCGACGCGCCGGCCGAGCAGAATCACCGCGAGGTAGCCCACGCCGAACGCGAGCTTGAGCCACTGTGAGAACAGATCGACCCGATAGGCACCGTCGAAGAGCGTGGCTTCGCTGCGCAGCGTGATCAGGCAGCTGACGACGAGGGCGGCGGCCGTCGCGAGAGAGACCGCCCGCGCACGGGCGACTCGGTCGTTGTAGAGCGTGACGACGAACACGGCGAGCACGCCGGCGAGCAGCACCAGCTCGGGAAGAAAGGCCATGATGAATTCCTGGATCATCTCAGCAAAAAGGGGGCTTCAGATCATTGCAGAGCGACGGCGGCGTCGGTCGCTCCGGGCGCAGCGGCGGCAACGATGTTGAGGATGTTTTGAATGCTCGCCTCCATCAGCTCGACAAAGGGACCCGGCTGGAGGCCAATCCAAAGGACGAATACGGCGAAACACGCCAGCGTCGCGACCTCGCGGAAGTCCAGCGGACTCACGCCGGAGTGGTCGGGATTGTTTGTTCCGCCGAAGGCGACCCGCTGGAGCATGCGCAGATTGTAGGCGGCGGCGACCACGACGCCCGGGACGGCCCAGAGGGCGATGCGTGTCGCCGCGGCGAAGGCGCCGCCCAGCACGAGAAATTCGCCGATAAAGCTGTTCGTGCCCGGAAAGGCGAGCGATGAGAGGCAGAAGAGGCCAAGGAAACCGGCGAAGCCCGGCATCTGTTTGCCCAGCCCGGCTGCGGCCCCGAGCTCGCGCGTGTGCAGGCGCTCATAGATGATGCCGACGGCCACGAAGAGCGCGCCGGTGCTCACGCCGTGGTTGATCATCACCAGAGCGCCGCCGGTGACGCCGTTCTGCACGAGCGAGAAAATGCCGAGCGTGGCAAAGCCCATGTGTCCGACGCTCGAATACGCGACGATCTTCTTCAGGTCGCTCTGTGCCAGGGCGGCGAGTCCGCCGTAGATGATGGCGATGACCGAGAGCCAGAGGATCGCTTCGGAGAAATAGACCGAGGCATACGGGGTGATCGGCAGGCAGAAACGCAGGAAGCCGTAGGTGCCCATCTTCAGGAGCACGCTGGCGAGGATCACACTGCCCGCGGTCGGCGCTTCCACGTGCGCGGCGGGAAGCCACGTGTGGAACGGGAACATCGGCACCTTGATGGCGAAGGAGATGAAAAACGCCCCGAAGATCCACAGTTGGAAGGCCGGATCGTAGGGGCGGTTCATCAGGCCGGGGATGTTGAACGTGCCCGTCTGCATGCGCAGGGCGATGATGGCGACGAGCAGCAGAATCGATCCCGACATCGTGTAGATGAAGAACTTGATCGCGGCGTAGACCTTGCGGGGACCACCCCACACGCCGATCATCACGCTCATCGGGATGAGCATCGCCTCCCAGAAGATAAAGAAGAGAACGAAATCGAGCGCGGCGAAGACACCGACCATGGCCGTCTCCATCACGAGCAGGCAGACCATGAACTCCTTGACGCGGTCCTTGATGTAGCGCCAGGAGGCCAGCACGCACAGCGGCGTGATCAGCGTCGTGAGCAGCACGAGCAGCAGGCTGATGCCGTCGATGCCCAGTGTGTAGTGGATCCCGAGACGCTCGATCCAGACCTTGTGCTCGACGTATTGGAAATCCGGAACGGCCGGATTGAATTCGCGCAGGAGCAACAGCGAAAAAAGGCCGATCGCCGCACTGGAGAGAAAGGCCCACCAGCGCACGGCGCGGTCGCTGCGCAGCGCGAGCGCCACCGCGGCGGCGATGAGCGGCGCGAAGATCAGGATGCTGAGAATCGGAAGTCCTCCGGATGGACTGAGAGAAGTCATCGGTCGGGCTCAAAAGGCGATGAGATAGGCCACGATCAGGGCGGCTGCCGTGGCGAAGGCGAAAGTGAGGTTTTCCTGCAGGGAACCGCGCTGCAGCCCGCGAACCCGGGCACCGCAGGCGCGGACCTTCGCGCCGACCCCGTCGACGATGCCGTCGATGACGCGGTTGTCGAAAACGGCGGCGACGAGGGCGAGGCGCATGAGGCCGACGAGGCCGAGGGTGCGGTAGAGTTCGCCCCAGGCGTTGTCGATGGCCTGGATGGGTTTGCGGGCGAGCCAGTAGAAGGCGCGGCCGGCCATGCGGTAGGGCCAGTCGAGGTCGATGCTGATCGTCGGCGTGGGCTCGAGTTTCTTCAGCAGCAGGAAAAAGCCGACGCCCGTGAAGCAGAGCAGGAGCATCGTCTCGGAAATGTGATACGATGTGTATGGGTCGTAATCCACCGGGTAGGGGAGCATCCGGTAGAGGAAGGGCGTGTAGACGCCGATGAAGATGCACAGGAACGAGGCGATCGCCATGGCCGCGATCATGTTCCAGCCCGGGTCGGCGGCCCGGCGCCAGGTCTCTTCCCGGCAGTTGTTTTTTCCGAACCAGATAAAATAGGGCACCTTCAGGCCGGTGTGCAGAAACGTTCCGACCGAGGCGAGCGTCAGCAGGAAACCGACCCACAGCTTGTGGTCCTCGAAGCCGGCGGCGATGATCATGGACTTGCTGACGAAGCCGCTGAACAGCGGGAAGGCCGAGATCGACAGGCCGCCGATCATCGTGAACACGAAGGTCCACGGCATCTTTTTGTAGAGGCCGCCGAGTTCGGTGAACTTGCTCTGCCCGGTCATGAAAAGGACCGAGCCGCATCCCATGAACAGCAACCCCTTGTAGAGGATGTGGGCAAAGGCATGCGCCACCGTGCCGTTGATCGCCATCTGGGTGCCCAGGCCGACGCCGGCCACCATGTAGCCGACCTGGCTGATGATGTGGTAGGCGAGCAGGCGGCGGCAGTCGTTTTCGAGCACCGCGTAGACGACGCCGTAGAGCGCCATGATCACCCCGAGCACGATGAGGATCTCCATCCCCGGGAACCCACGGGCCAGCGCGTAAACCGCCGTCTTGGTGGTGAAGGCCGAGAGGAAAACCGAACCGTTGAACGTGCCCTCGCCATAGGCGTCGGGCAGCCAGGCGTGCAGCGGCGGCACTGCGGCGTTGAGGATGAAGCCGCCGAGAATGAGCCACATGGCGAGATCCGGGTGGTGGACGTCGAAGGCGGTGAAACTGTAGTCGCCGTTGCGCGCCATGCCGACGAGCACGATGCCCGCGAGCAGGGCGAGGCCGCTCACGGTGTGCACGAGCAGATAGCGGAAGCCGGCGCCGAGCGCCTTCGGGGTCCGGCGTGCCCAGATGAGAAATACCGACGAGAAGGCCATCAGCTCCCAGAAGAGGAAGAGGGCGAGGAGATCCCCGGCGAAGATCACGCCGAGCGAACCGGCGACATAGGTCCATGCGGCGATGTGCTGGCCGTCGTCGTCGACCTTCAGGCCGTAGAGCGTGCCGATGATCGCCATCAGGCTCATGATGTAGGCGAAGACCCGGCTCAGGGCGTCGATGCGGCCGAAGGTCAGCGTCCACTCGAGAAACTCGACGGTGCCAAAAACGCCCTCGGGCATGGTGGCGACGCGGGCGAAAACGACGATGGGCACGAGCAGCAGCCAGCCCTTTTTCACGGCCCGCGGCAGCAGGGGCAGGATCGCCGCGCCGAGCAGAAGCAGAAGCGACGGATGCAGCCAGAAATCACTCATCGTAGTAGTCCTCCCGCTGCATGATGCCGAGCTTTCCATACCACTTGGAAAGCACGATCAGGATGATGCATCCCACCAGGCCGAAGACGGCCCAGAATCCGGGGATCTTTTCGATCTGCGTGTGGGCGTGGTGCTTGTCCACCACGAACGGCAGGGCGTCGAGGACGACGAGCAACGCCAGGAAGCCGTAGCACACCCGAATGACCGTCTTCAGGTGCTCGCGCAGATAGTCAATGAGGCGGACGAGATTCATGGGACAACAGCCTGGACGAATTGCATGAAGAAATCGGGGAAGATACCGATGAGCACCGACAACACGGCGGTGATGGTCAGCGGTACGACCATGGCCGGGGAGGCTTCACGGTATTGCCGGTCGGCGTCGCCGGGAGGCGGCGCGGCGAAGAAGGCGCGGTAGGCGACCGGCGCGAAGTAGGCGGCGTTGAGCAGAGTGCTGGTGAGGAGCACGACCATCAGGCCGATCGAACCTGCGTCCCAGGCGCCGAGCACGAGATACCACTTGGAGATGAAGCCCGCCACCGGCGGCACACCGATCATGCTCAGCGACGCGATGGCGAACGCGCCGAAGGTCCACGGCATCGCCCGGCCGAGACCGTCCATTTCGGAGATGTTTTTCTTGTGCGTGGCCACGTAGATCGCGCCAGCGCAGAAGAACAGGGTGATCTTCGAGAAGGCGTGATTGGCGATGTGAACGATGCCGCCCTCGATCCCGTGCGGGGTGAGCAGGGCGACACCGAGGACGATGTAGGAGAGCTGCGAAACCGTCGAGTAGGCGAGCCGCGATTTGAGGTTGTCCTTGCTCAGTGCGATGACCGAGGCGAGCAGGATCGTGATTGAGACGAACCACGCTGTGGGCAGGCCGAGGTTGAGCGCGGTCATGGTGTCGGTGCCGAAGACATACAGCATCACCCGCACCGTGGAGAACACGCCGACCTTCACGACCGCGACGGCATGGAGCAGGGCGCTGACGGGCGTGGGCGCCACCATCGCTCCCGGCAGCCAGTGGTGCAGAGGCATGATGCCGTTTTTGGCGAACCCGAGCAGGCAGGCGATGTAGAGGGCGACGACCACCGTGTTGTGCACGCCGGCAGGGAGGATGCCGGTGGTGATGTCGTGCGCGAAGTCGAGAGTGCCGCTGAGCACGTAGATCAGGACCATCGCCGGCAGGATCAGCGCCTTGGCCGTGGTGGTGAGATAGACGAGATACTTGCGGGCGCCCTCGTAGCCCTCCTCGTCCTGATGGTGGGCGACGAGGGGGTAGGTCGTGATGCTCACGATCTCGTAGAACAGGTAGAGGGTGAGCAGGTTGTCGGAAAAGGCGCACCCGATCGCGCCGAAGATGGCCAGGGCGAAGCAGGTGTTGAACCGCGTCTGCGCATGCTCCTGCAATCCGCGCATGTATCCGGCGGAGTAGAACACTGTGAGCGTCCACAGGAACGAGGCCACGAGCGCGAAGACCATCGAGAGGGCGTCGGCCCGCAGCGTGAAGCTCAGCCCCGGCAGCAGCTCGAACAGCGTCCAGGTGAGCGTCTGGCCGGCCCGGATCGCCGGGATGAGCGAGACGACGATTCCGAACAGGACGACGGCGGAGACGAACGAAACCGCCTCGCGCAGATTGGGGCGTTTGCCGGTTGCCATCACCAGGCCCGCGCCCACCAGGGGCGTCAGCACGGCCCAGAGCAACCGCGAGTCGTTGACGATTTCCACGGGACTATCCACTGAGTTCCGAAAGCTCCGAGGTTTTGATCGACCGGTAGTTGCGATACACGGCGATGATGACGCTCAGGGCGATGGCCACCTCCGCGGCGGCCAGCCCCATGATGAAAAGCACGAACACCTGCCCGACGGTCGGGTCCGCCGAGTAGAAGCGGTTCACGGCCATGATGTTGAGCATGGCGGCGCTGAAGATCAGCTCGCCGGCGATGAGCATGCCGATGAGCGTGCGGCGCCGCAGCAGACCGAAGATGCCGAGAGCGAGCACGGCGGCGGCCACGATCAGATAGGGCTGAGGTTGCTGATACAGCTCGATGATATTCATGGGTGACGATGCCTCCCGATGCGGGCGATGGCGAGGGCGCCGAGGATGGCGACCAGCAGCACCAGTGAAATGACCTCGAAGGCCATGCTGTAGGTGGAAAGCAGAGACACCCCGATGTCCTGGATCGTGCCGTCGTTGAGGCGGATGGCGGGCGTGGTCCAATCCCCGAGCACGCCGAGCCGCGCGGCGCTCCAGAAGATCGCGGTGCACACGATGATGGCGGCGATGCTCCACAGCACGGAGTGGCGCGGCGACTCATCGACGATCTCCTGCGGCTCGGCCAGCATGATCGCGAAGACGATCGTCACGCACACCGCGCCGACGTAGATAAGCAGCTCCATCAACGCGAGGAACGGGCTGTTGAGAAAGTAGTAGAGGCCGGCGAGCCCGACGGATGTCAGGGCGAGGCCGCACACGCTGCGGATCACGCGGACAGTGAAGACGGCCAGCAGCGAGCCGGCGATCGTCGCCGCGATGAACAGCAGGAAGAGCCCTGCGATGATGTATTCAGTTCCCGGCAGGCTGTTCATTTTGGGTCGAAGATGATTCAGCGCTGGAGGAGGCCGTGTCGGCCGGCGGTGGCGCCACGGGGGTGGCGGCCTTTTTCCGGGCCTGGCGCTCCTCGAGCTGGTGGACGAGATCGATCAGGTGGAACTGCTGCTTGTCGGTGGAGGCGAGGTTGTAGGCCTTGGAATACTCGAGGGCATCGACCGGACACACCTCGATGCAGGCGCCGCAGAGGCTGCAGGTGGTGAAGTCGAGATGGAACCACGTGACCGACTTGCGCTTGGCTCCGGGCTTTTTCTCGCCGTCGAGTTCGATGCAGTCGCTCGGACAGGCCTTGGCGCAGAGCTGGCAGGCGATGCAGGTCGAGGTCCCGGTCTCGGGGTCGGGCTTGAATTGGATGTGGCCGCGGAAGCGCTCCGGGATCTTCGCGGTTTGCCGGGGGTAGTGGATCGTGACCGTCGGCTTGAAGAATTCACGCAGGGTGATGCCCATGCCTGTGAGCAGGCTCATGAATCCGCCGACGACTTCCTTAACTTGTGCGACCATGGCTCAGAAGAGTTTCAGCATGGCGCTGGTCAGCAGCAGCGTGAACAGCGACAGCGGGATGAGGATTTTCCAGGAGAGGTTGAGCAGGGCGTAGAACTGCGTGCGGGGGAATGTCCAGCGCACCCAGACGACGGTGAAGATGATCAGGTAGAGCTTGATGAGGAACCACCAGATACCGGGCGCGAGCCCGAAGGGGCCGTGCCAGCCGCCGAGGAAGAGGATCACCGCCATGGCACTGCCCACGACGATGTTGGCGTATTCAGCCATGAAGAACACGCCGAAGCCCATGCCCGCGTATTCGGTGAAGGCGCCGGCGACGAGCTCGCTCTCGGCCTCGGCCATGTCGAAGGGCGCGCGGTTGGTCTCGGCGAGCATGCAGATGAAAAAGATGACGAACGACGCCGGCATGAGCGGGTTCACCCAGACTTTGAAGAGGTTCCAGTGCCAGAAGCCGCCGGCCTGCTGGTCGACGATCTCGGTGAGGTTGAGCGTGCCCGTGATCATCACGAGGGTGATCACGGTCAGGAGCATCGGGACTCGTAGGCGACGTTCTGCGAGACGACGCGGGCGGCGGAGATGATGCCGTATTTGTTTCTCGAGGACCACCCCGCCAGCATGACCGAGATCACGTTGAAAGAGGCGAAGGCGAAGATCGCGAGCAACCCGACATTGATGTGGCGCGCCGCAAAAGTCTCGCTGAAGGGGACGACGGCGAAACAGGCCATGGCCGGGGCCATGATGACGATGGGCGCGAGCCGGAAGAGCAGGCGGTCCGCTCCCGGCGGCACGATGAACTGCTTCGTCATGAGCTTCACCGCGTCGGCGATGGGCTGGAGCAGCCCGGCCCAGCCGACTTCGGTGGGGCCGGCCCGGCGTTGGAAACGCGCCGCGCCCTTGCGCTCGACCCAGACGAGGTAGGCGGCGTTGAGGCCGACGAAGGCGGCGGCGATGACCAGGGCGATGAGGAGACGGACGGGTTCGGAGATCGTCATGCCTTGACCGGAAGTGAGTGGCCCGCAACGGCGGTGCGGTGCGGCGCCGGGAGTGTCCGGGAGCGCGTGCAGGCAGCCGGCCAACTCGTTGGGGAGGGGATGGATGCGCGTGCCGTCATCAGCGGTCGAGGTCGGGAATCACGAGGTCGAGGCTGCCCATGAGGGCGAGCGCATCCGCCAGGAGCATGCCCTGGCACGCTTCCTCGAAGCAGCTCAGGTTGCAGAAACAGGGGGTGCGGAGCTTGACGCGGTAGGGGGTGGTGGTGCCGTTGCTGATGGCGCGGATGGTGAAGCGGCCGCGGGCGCCCTCGACGGCCATGCAGTAGTCGCCGGCCGGTGGCTTCACCGCCCGGGGCACCTTGGCCATGACCGGGCCGTCGGGCAGCTTGTCGAGCGCCTGCTCGATGATGCGCAGGCTCTGCTCGATCTCGGCCATGCGCACTTTGTAGCGCGCCATGCAGTCCCCCTCGGGGAAGGTCGGGATGTCGAATTGGAGGTCTGGATACACCCCGTAGGGCTCGGCTTTGCGCACGTCGTAGGCGATGCCGGCGCCGCGCAGGACGGGGCCGGTGGCGCCGTATTTGCGGCACATCTCGGCCGGGATTTCACCGATGCCCTCGAGCCGCTTGCGCAGGATGATGTTCTCGGTGACGAGTTTGTGGTAGGTCTTGAGCCGGGGGCGGAAATCCTTGATGAACTGGCGGGTTCCGGCGAGGAAGCTGTCGGTGACGTCCTCGCAGACGCCGCCGATGCGATAGTAGCAGTAGGTGAGCCGCGAGCCGGTGATCTCCTCGAGCAGGTCGAGGATGTGTTCGCGGTCGTCGAAGGCGTAGAGCATCGGCGTCATGCCCCCGAGGTCGATGAGGAACGCGCCCCACCAGACGAGGTGGCTGGAGATGCGGTTGAGCTCGGAGGTGATGACCCGAATGTATTCGGCCCGTGGGGGCACCTCGATGCCGCAGGCTTTTTCCGCGAGAGCGCACCAGGCGTGGGTGTACATCATCGCCCCGAGGTAGTCCATGCGGCTGGTGTTGGGCAGGAACTGTTCCCAGTTGCGGTTCTCGCCCATCTTCTCGTGCTCGCGGTGGATGTAGCCGGAGACGATCTCGGCGTTTTCGATGAACTCGCCGTCCATCGTGAGCTTGACGCGCAGCACGCCGTGGGTGGCCGGGTGTTGGGGCCCGAGGTTGAGCACGAAGGTCTCCTGCGGGCCCGTGCTGTGGGAGGTGGTGGTTTCAGGCGTCGACATCGGTGGCCTTGAAGTCTTTCCGCAGGGGAAACCCCTCCTGGTCGTCGGGAAGGATGAGGTGGATGAGATTGGGGTGGCCGACGAAGTCGATGCCGTAGAATTCCCAGGTTTCGCGCTCATGCCAGAGTGCGCCCGGGTAGATGGCGGAGATCGTCGGCACTTCGGGTTTCTCGCGCGGGATGCGCGTCCGGATGGTGATGTGGTGCGGGCCGTCCCAGTGGAAAAAGTCGTAGAGGACCTCGAGCTGATTGTCCTTGGGCCAGTCGGCACCGGAGACAATGTCGAGCGAGAATCCGGCACGGTCGAGGATGGAAACCGCGTCGATGAGGCGATCCGGCGGCGCCTGCAATTCGAGGTCGTAGCCGTGGCGGGAGCGTTCGATGCGCCGGCAGGGCGGCTCGGGCTCCGGCGGCGGCTCGGCCTTTTCGGACGCGGCGGCGGATGCAGCGGTTTCGCTGTCGCCGGCGGTGCCAGCAGAGGCGGAGCCAGATTCCGCGTCGGGCGCTGTGGATACAGAATCCTCAGGCGGGAGCAGTTTCTGGAACTGCTCGAAAACTTCGTCGATGACGGTGCTCATGCGGGCGTTTCGACTTTTGGCCAGCGGCGCTTGCCGGTGATTTTTTCCTCGAGGGTCAGGATGCCCTCGAGCAGGCCTTCGGGACGCGGCGGACAGCCCGGGACGTAGACGTCGACCGGGAAGAGTTTGTCCACTCCGAGTACCACGGAATATTGATCTGGATTGGTGAAGGGGCCGCCGGAGATGGCGCAGTTGCCCATGGCGATGACCCACTTGGGCTCGGGCATCTGGTCGTAGAGCGTCTTGATGGGGGTGGCCATCTTGCGGTTGACCGTGCCGGCCACGATCATGACGTCCGCCTGGCGGGGGGATGGCCGAAATACCTCGGCGCCGAAGCGCGACATGTCGAACCGCGAGGCACCGGTGGCCATCATCTCGATGGCGCAACAGGCCAGGCCGAAGGTGAGCGGCCAGAGGGAGTTGGCCCGGCCCAGCGCGATCAGATCGTCGAGGGCGGCGAATTTGACGAGCGAGGAAAGATCAGGCTGCTGTAGTCTGTCGTTCATTGGGCTGGGGGGAGGGGATCCGCGAGGGTTGGCGGGCGGGGGCTCGGCGGGTCCACTTGAAGACGCCTTTTTTCCAGGCGTAGACAATGACGAGAGAAAGGATGCCGACGAAGATGATCAGTTCGACGAAGTCGCGCACCGGGAAGACCCGGTCGTAGACCATCGCGACAGGCACGAGGTAAAGCACGTCGACCGCGAACGCCACGAAGACCAGCGCGTAGAGATAATAGACCGCGCTGTAGCGAATCCACGCGTCGCCGATGGGGTCGACGCCGCACTCGATGTATTGATCCCGCTTGTTGATCGTCTGCCGGGTCTTGCGAGCGGAGAGGAGGTAAACCAGCACGAAAGGACCGATCGCGAAGAGCAAGCCGAGCAACGCAAATGCGGCGACGTAGATGAGGTCGGTCTGTTGGGTTTCAGGCATGGAGGTGGGTTCAGCAGTGGTCAGGGATTCACCGATGGAATCGAGCGGATAATTTCACGAAATACGGAAACTCGCCGAGCATGGGTTGTTGAGATTTGAGCATGGTTTGCTCGAAACGTGACGGGGAGGCTGGCTCACCGGTGTGCGGTGTTTTGCGAAGAGGGGACGCGTCAGTCGGCGGCGGGCCGGCCTCGCGGGCATGCGGGCCGAATGGCCGGGAGGAGCTGGTCCTGGGGTTGGGCGGGAGGGACGATGCGGGAGGCAGAAAACAAAGTCGGGTGATGGACGACCATGGTCATCGAGGGGGACCTCGAGTGCACCAACCGGCGCGGGCCAACGCAAGGCGATTACGTC
>RFJS01000353.1 GCA_003694825.1 Verrucomicrobiota bacterium
ACCATCACCTGCGGGGAGGGCGGCGCGCTCGTGACCGATGATGAGGCGCTCTACGAAGTCATCCAGGCCTACACCGACCATGGCCACGATCACAAGGGCCGGGACCGCGGCGCCGACCTGCACCCGCACATCGGCACGAATTTCCGTATCAGCGAATTGCATGCGGCGGTCGGTCTGGCGCAGTTGGCCAAGGCCGACCGGATCCTCGCGACGCAGCGGGCTCACAAAAAGTTTCTCAAGGAGGGCCTGGCAGATCTTCCGAACGTCACCTTCCGCGAGGTTCCCGATCCCGAGGGGGATTCGGCGGGATTTCTCAGCTTCTTCCTCCCGACGGAAGAGGCGGCCCGGGCGGCGCTCAAGCGGCTCTCGGAGGCCGGTGTCGACGGCTGCTTCTACTGGTATGACAACAACTGGCACTATCCGCGGCGCTGGGAGCATTTCAAAAAGCTGATCAGTCCGAACACCCTCGCCATCGCCCGCCTCGAACCGGAGCGTTCCTGGGAAAACCTCGAGCTGCCGGCTTCGGACGCCATCATGAGCCGCAACATTTCCATGCTCATCAAGCTCTCCTGGACGCAGGCGGAGCTCGAGGAGCGGTTGCAGAAGATGCGGGCGGCGCTCGCCTGATCCGGCCGGTCGGGAAAAGGTCTGCGCCATGGCAGCAAGCACCGCCATCATCGTTCCGGCCCGCCTGGCCTCGACGCGCTTCCCCCGCAAGCTCCTGCACGAAGTGCACGGCAAGCCGATCATCGTATGGACGGCGGAGCGGGTGCGGCGGGAGGCGCCGGAGTTTCCCTTGTATTTCGCCGTCGATGATCCCTCGCTTCGCGACGCGCTCGCCTCGGCGGGATTCGATTCGATCATGACCAGCCCGGAGCATGCCTGCGGGACGGACCGCATCGCCGAGGCCAACCGGGAGATCGGCGCCGAAATCGTTCTCAACGTGCAGGCCGACGAGCCGCTGACCACCGGCGGGCAGATCCGGCAGATGCATCAGCTCATCCAGCAGGACGTCGAACTGGCCACGCTGGGATCGCCGCTCGAGAGCGAGGCGGACTTCCTCAACCCGAACCACGTGAAGTGCGTCTGCGACCGTCGTGGACGCGCCCTGTATTTCTCCCGGGCACCGATGCCGCATTTTCGCGACGGCGGCGGGCGGTTTGATCCGGCGCTCGCGGCGACCGTGCCGGTGCTCATTCACCTCGGGCTCTATGCCTACCGGGCGGACTTTCTCGCGAAGTTTTCCTCCCTGCCGCAGGGGCCCCTCGAGCAGATCGAGCGGCTCGAGATGTTGCGCGTCCTGGAAAACGGCTACCGCATCCAGGTGGGCGTCAGCCAGCAGGCGCTCATCGAGATCGACACGCCCGAACAGGCGCAGCAGTTCGCCGAGTATCTTTCAGCCAACAACCTCTCATGATTCCGAACTACAAGAATCTCCGCGTCGTGCCGTATCTGATTTTTGGGCGCGGTGCGCACAAGCAACTGGGTGATGTCCTCGCAAAGCGGCGCTCGGCCGATGCGTCACGCGTCGTCTTCATGATCGACGATGTCTTCAAGGGGCGTTCGTGGATCGACGAGCTGCCGGTCGAGAGCAACGACGAGGTCATCTACGTCAATTGCGATCATGAGCCGAAGACCGTCTACGTGGACGAGCTCACGCGCCGCGTGCAGCAATCCTCGGACATCAAGCCGGACGCTCTCGTGGCGATCGGCGGCGGCAGTACCATGGATCTGGTCAAGGCCGTTTCGCTCATGCTCAACAACGAGGGGTCTTCCGCGGACTATCAGGGGTGGGACCTGGTGCCGAATCCCGGTGTCTACAAAATCGGGATACCGACGCTCGCCGGCACGGGGGCCGAGGTGTCGCGCACGACCGTTCTCACCGGCCCGGTGCGCAAGCTCGGGATCAATTCCGACTTCACGCCGTTCGATCAAATCATCCTCGACCCCGACATGATCGCGGATGCGCCGACCGACCAGCGGTTTTTCACGGCCATGGATTCCTACAGCCACGCCTCCGAGTCGCTCAATGGCACCTTTATCAACGAGTTTTCCCGCGCTTTTGCCGAGAAGTCGCAGGACATGGTGCGCGAGGCGTTTCTCGGCGACCTGCCGCGGGGCGTCGCCGATGAAAAGCTCATGGTCGCCTCCTACTTCGGCGGCTTGAGCATCGCCTATTCGCAGGTCGGCGTCTGCCATGCCCTCAGTTACGGGCTCTCCTACGTGCTGGGCACGCGCCACGGCGTGGGCAACTGCATCGTTTTCGACCAGCTCGAAGACTACTACGGGGACGACGTGCGCGAGTTTCGCCAGATGCTGCAGAAGCATGACATCCAGCTGCCCCGCGGGGTGACTGCGGGTGTCACGGACGAGCAGATGGACAAGATGGTCTCCGTCGCGCTCAGTCTCGATCCGCTCTGGGAGAACGCGCTCGGCCCGAACTGGCGCGAGCACATGACCCCCGAACGCGCCCGCGAGCTGTACCGGCGCATGTAGGACGCTACGCCCGATGGCGCGCGATCCGATCGCACACCGTCTGCTGGCGGCCGTCGCTTCCGGACTGGTCAAGGGGCTGCGGATGCTGCCGTTGCCGGTGGTGGGCCGGATCGGGCGCGCCTTCGGGCAGTTGGCCTGGTGGCTGGACCGCCGGCATCGGCGCGTGGCGCTCACGAATCTGGCGGCTGTTTTCGGTCGGGAGAAGACAGCGAAGGAGCTTCGGCGGATCGCGGCCGAGAACTTCCGCCGGATTGGCGAGAGCTACGCGTGCGGCATCTGGGTCGCGGGCCGCGACCTTGCGGAGGTGGCCGATCGTGTCGAGATCGTCGGCGCCGAAAAGCTGGCGCGGCGTCCGGAAGAAAGCGGGGGAGATGATCGCCCCCCGAACCGGATCCTCGCGGTGGGCCATTTCGGGAATTTCGACCTGCTGCCGGTGGTCGGTGGCCTGTATCCGGATTTTCGTCTGGCGACGACCTACCGGGCATTGCATCCGCCGGCGCTGGACCGGGTCTTTCAATCGCTGCGCGAGCGATCGGGATGCCTTTTCATCGAGCGACGGCGGGCGCAGTTTGCGGTGAGCCGCGCCCTGCGGTCCGGTGGGGTGATGCTCGGTTTGCTCGCCGATCAGAGTGGCGGTGAGCGCGGGGTGCGGGCGCCGTTTCTGGGTGTGGAATGCTCCACATCGCCCGCGCCGGTGCTCTACGCCATCCGGCATCGG
>RFJS01000354.1 GCA_003694825.1 Verrucomicrobiota bacterium
TCCGAAAAACGGCTGCAACGACGGCAACTGCGGCGCCTGCTCCATCCTTCTCGACGGGCGGCTCGTCAATGCCTGCCTCGTGCTCGCCGCCGAGGTCGACGGCCGCTCGATCACCACCGTCGAGGGGCTCGCCGCCCCCGGCAAACTCGCCCCCATCCAGCGCGCCTTCATCGAGGAAGATGCCCTGCAAGGTGGCATCTGCACCCCGGGCATGATCGTCGCCGCCCACGCCTTGCTCGCCCGCCACCCCGATCCGTCCGATGCGCAGATCCGCCGCTGGCTCGCCGGCAATCTGTGCCGTTGCACTGGATACGAAACGATCATCCGTGCCGTGCGCCGCGCCGCGGCCATCGCCCGCCACGAAAGGGACGGCACGCCCCTGCCGCCGCCGGCCACCTCCGATCCGGCCGCGCCGGAGACCGCCCGCATCGGCTCGCGCCCGCCGCGCAAGGATGGCCCCGCCAAGGTCACCGGCTCCGCCCGCTATGCGGCCGACGTCCACCTGCCCGGCAGCCTCACCGGCCTCTTCCTCCGCAGCCCCCATGCGCACGCCCGCATTCGCTCGATCGACACATCGGCCGCGGAAGCCCTTCCCGGCGTCCGCGCCGTCATCACCGCCGCCGACCTGCCGAGGCTCGACGACCGGCTCACGCGCATCGGCGAAGCCGAGGAAAACTTCGTCCACCTCGCCGACAACACCCTGGCTTCCCGCAAGGTCTACTACGCCGGCCACGCCGTCGCCGCCGTCGCCGCGGTCGACGAGGAAACCGCCCGCCGCGCCCTCGAGCTGATCCGCGTCGACTACGAACCGCTTCCGGCCGTCACCACACTCCGCGACGCCATGCGCCCCGATGCGCCGCTCCTCCACGAAGACCTGCGCACCGAAGGACCGGACGGCCTGGCGGAAAAGCCCTCCAACATCGCGCGCCACACCCGCGCCATCAAAGGGGATCCCGACGCCGCCTTCGCGCAGGCCGACCTCGTCCTCGAGCGCGAATTCGAGGTCGCCATGGTCCACCAGGGCTACATCGAGCCGCAGTCCACCACCGCCGTCTGGGATGCCGCCGACGGCGGGCGCGCCACCGTCTACACCACCACACAGGGCGCCTTCGACCTGCGCGACCAGATCGCGCACATCCTTCAGATACCAGAGAACCGGATACGTGTCATCCCGACCGAAATGGGCGGCGGTTTCGGCGGCAAAGTCCGGGCCACCCTCGAAGTGCCCGCCCTCCTTCTCGCCCGCAAAGCCGGCCGGCCGGTCAAAATGACGCTCTCGCGCTCCGAGGTTTTCCTCGGCACCGGACCGGCGCCGGGTGCGCTCATCAAGGTCCGTCTCGCCGCCGGAAACGACGGACGGCTCCTTGCTGCTGAAGCCTCCCTCGCCTTCGAGGCCGGCGGCTATCCCGGTGCCATGATCGGCGCCGGCGCCCAGAACGTCTTCGCCAGCTACGACATCCCTCACGGCCGCATCGAAGCCTTCGATGTCGTTCTCAACAAGCCCATGGTCGCCGCCTACCGCGCCCCCTGCGCTCCCCAGGCCGTCTTCGCCGGCGAACAGATCATCGACGAAATGGCCGGGCGGCTCGGCCTCGACCCGCTCGAATTCCGTATTCGCAACGCGGCCACACATGGCACCCGTCTCATCGATGGCACCACGCTCGAGCACATCGGATGCCGCGAAGTCCTGCAGGCCATCCGTGACCATCCTCACTACCGCAGCCCGCTCCCCGGCCCCCACACCGGCCGGGGCGTCGCCATCGGCCACTGGGGCAACTGGGGCGCGAAATCCAGCTGCCGCCTCGAGATCCTCTCCGATGCCTCGGTCGTCTTCACCACCGGATCCGTCGATGTCACCGGCACCCGCACCAGCCTCGCCCTGATCATCGCCGAAATCCTGCAAATCCCTCTCGACCGCATCCGGGCCGAGATCGGCCATACCGATGCCATCGGCTTCGCCAACGTCTCCGCCGGCAGCCGCACCACCGTGGCCACCGGCCTCGCCGTCAAGCGGGCCGCCGAACGCGCGCTCGAGGCGCTGATCGCCCGTGCCGCCCGCCATTGGGAAACGTCAACCGACGACGTCACCTTCCAGCGCGGCACGTTCCGCCGCCGCTCCACCGGAGACACGCTCTCACTCGAGCGCCTCGCCGCCACGTTCCCGGAAACCGGCGGCATCATCTCGACCGTCGGCGATGTCGATGTCACCCGGTGGGGCGCCGCCTATGCCGCCCACATCGTCGACGTCCGTGTCGATCCTGAGACGGGGAAGGTGGATATCCTCCGCTACACCGCGGCCCAGGACGTCGGTCGCGCCATCCACCCTCTGCAGATCGAAGGGCAGATCCGCGGGGGCGTCGCCCAGGGGATCGGCTGGGCCCTGCACGAAGCATACGCCTACACACCCGACGGCAGGCTCGCCAACGCGTCCCTGCTCGACTACCGCATGCCCACCGCCATGGACGTTCCGGCGATCACCCCCGTCATCGTCGAAGTGCCCTACCCGCCGCACCCCCTCGGCGCCCGCGGCGTCGGCGAGGCGCCCATCGTCCCGCCGCTGCCCGCCATCGCCAACGCCATCGCGCGGGCCATCGGACATCGCATGACCCGTGCGCCGATGACCCCGGCCCGTATCCTCGAAGCCTTGCAACCGGGCGATTCGCAACCTCACAACCAGACCACAGACTGACCTCAACGCCATGCCCTTGACCCGCCGCCAGTTCACCCGCCTCGCCGCCGTCTCCACCCTCGGCCTCGCATCCGGACGCCTCACCCCGGCCGCCGCCCCTCAGCCAGGCGGCTCCGCCACCGAAGACGACCTGCCCATCCACCTCTTCTCCAAACACCTCCAGTTCCTCGACTACGACGACATGGCGCGCGCCGCCGCCGACCTCGGCCTCGCCGGCCTCGATCTCACCGTCCGGCCCGGCGGCCACGTCGAGCCCGAACACGTCACCCGCGACCTCCCGCGCGCCGTCGAAGCCATGCGCCGCCATGGCCTCGAACCCCTCATGATGGTCACCGCCATCGGCGACGCCGACGATCCGCTCAACGTCCGCGTCCTCGAAACCGCCGCGGACCTCGGCCTCAAATACTACCGCACCGCCTGGTACCGGTTTCCCCCCACCGGCACCTGGCTGGAAAACATGCAGGCCATCAAGGCGCGCTTCGACGGGCTCGCCGCCCTCAACCGCCGCCTCGGCCTCCACGGCGCCTACCAGAACCACGCCGGCCACTGGGTGGGCGCCTACCTGCCGGACATCGCCTTTCTTCTCGACGGCACCGACCCGGCCTTCGCCGGCTGCCAGTTCGATATCCGCCACGCCACCGTCGAGGGCGGCACCGCCTGGCCTCTGGGGCTGCGCTGGGTCCACACCCACATCCGCACCGTCGCCATCAAAGACTTTCGCTGGGAAAACCGGGACGGACGCCCGCGTCTGGTCAACGTCCCCATCGGCGAGGGCATCGTCGACTTCCCCGCTTATTTCCGCGAGCTGCGCAAATACCGCCTCCGCCCCCACGTGTCCCTTCACCTCGAATACGACCTCGGCGGAGCCGGCCATGGCAAGCGCACCCTGAGCATCGCCCCCAAAGAGGTCTATGCCGCCATCGCCCGGGACGCCGAGCGCGTCCGCGCCCTCTGGCGGGCCAGCGCCTGATAACGCGACAGAAAACACCGAAACCCGGCGCGGGCGGTGATTTCCAGCCGTCGGCCGGGCGGCCATCGGCATCCACCTGTTGAATACCCAGCAGCACCGGCCTTCACCCGGCCGGCGGCACGGGCATCCTCTCGCACGGCCTTTGGCCGGTATGGCTGCGACGCCCACACCCGCCGCGACCGCGCCGGCCGCGCTTCAGGGCCGTTTCTTCACCGACCTCGGGAATACATCGCCCCGCTGCGCATCGTATGCCCAGCCGTGCCAACCGCGAACCATCCCTCCAGCACCGTCCCTGACACCGTCTCGAATGCCGCCGGCCGCGACCGATTCGCGGCGCGGCTCGCCGCCCACGGCCTTCGCCTCGATCGCCTCGCCCCCCGCGTCCTGCAGATCAACGTCGGCCGCCTCTGCAACCTCACCTGCGTACACTGCCACGTCAATGCCGGCCCCAACCGCACCGAGGTCATGGCCGAGGACACGCTCGAGCGCACCCTGCGCTGGCTCGAAACGACACCGATCCCCGTGGTCGACCTCACCGGCGGCGCGCCCGAGATGATGCCCGGCTTCCGCGAAGCGATCCGCCGCCTGCGCGCCATGACCCCGGCCCGGCACATCATCGATCGCTGCAACCTCACTATCCTTCTCGAGCCCGGCTTCGACGACCTGCCCGCCTTCCTCGCCGCCCACCGTGTCGAGATCGTCGCCTCCCTGCCCTGCTACGAGCCGGAAAACGTCAACGCGCAGCGCGGCGACGGCGTTTTCGACGCGAGCATCGAAGCGCTCCGGCGCCTCAACGCGCTCGGCTACGGCACCGATCCGGACCTCCCGCTCCATCTCGTCTACAACCCCGCCGGCGCACGCCTGCCGCCCGACCAGGCCTCCCTCGAGACCGACTACAAAGCCGCTCTCCGCGACCACTTCGGCATCGCCTTCAATCGCCTCTTCACCCTCACAAACATGCCCATCGCCCGCTTCGCCTCCTGGCTGCGCCGCGCCGGACAGCTCGCCGCCTACCGGCAGCTTCTCGAGGACCACTTCAACCCCGCCGCCGTCTCCGCCCTCATGTGTCGCGACACGATCAGCGTGGACTGGCGCGGCCGCGTCTACGACTGCGACTTCAACCAGCAACTCGGTCTCCACGCCACGGACACAAGCATCTGGGAACTCGACCTCGAGGTCTGGGCCTCCACCGCGATTCGCACCGCCGACCACTGCTTCGGCTGCACCGCCGGCTGCGGCTCATCCTGTGGCGGCGCCCTCACCTGAAACCATCCGCCCCGCCCGCCAGCCACCTTTCCTATGAACACCAGAACCTCACCACACTCCCTGCTCAACCGTCTCTCCACCGTCCTCCTCGCCGCCGCGGCCCTCCTCGGCACCCATGCCACCGGCACCGCCGCCGATGCGCCGGCACCCCTCGGCGTCGGTGACCATCTGCCGCCGGGCATCCTCAAGACCATGGATGGCGAAGACTTCGATCTCGCGGCCGCCATCGCCCGCCGTCCCACCGTCCTCATCGTCTACCGCGGCGGCTGGTGCCCGTATTGCTCCAGCCACCTCTCCGCCCTCGTCGATATCGACGAGGCACTCGCCGACGCAGGGGTCCAGCTGCTCGCCGTCAGCCCCGACCAGCCCTCCAAACTCGCGGAAACCGCCGCCGGCATCGAGGA
>RFJS01000040.1 GCA_003694825.1 Verrucomicrobiota bacterium
CGCTTTGTGCCCAAAATCCCCACATTGTGCCTTCAGCCGAGCCCAGGGAGAGCCCAACCGCGACGACGGTTCCGGCGGTCAGCATCGTGATCCCGTGTCACAATGCCGGACCGTGGCTTGCCGAGCAGCTCGAGGCGCTCGCCCGACAGCGATTCGACCGCCCGTGGGAAATCGTTCTCGTCGACAACCGCAGCACCGACGACTCCCTCTCCGTCGCCCGCCGCTACGCCGACCGGTTTCCGGCTTTTCGGATTATCGCCGCCGACGAAGGCCGCAGTCCCGCCTACGCCCGCAATGTCGGTGTGCGGGCCGCGCAGGGGGAAATCATCCTCTTTTGCGATGCCGACGACGTCGTGGCTGACAACTGGCTCGCCACGATGGCCGGTCTCGTCGAAAAGCATCGGTTCGTCGCCTGCCGTCTGGAACAGGAGCGGCTCAACCCACCGGAGACCGTCTCCTCACGCCACTTCGTCCAGGATCACGAGCTGATCCACCATCCGTTTTACGATCATGCCGGAGCCGGGACAATCGGCGTCCGTCGGACCGACTTCCTCAAGGCCGGCGGTTTCGACGAACGCCTGAAGACACACGAGGACCTGGAGTTCTGCTGGCGCATGCAGCTCGATGGCTTCACGCTGCACTTCACCGAAGAGACCTGGATCCACTATCGCTACCGTGCGCACGCCACGGCGGCGTTTCGCCAGCAGGTTCGCTACGGCCGGGACTACATCACCGTGTATCGAATGTATCGCTCTCTCGGGCACGAGATCCCGATGAAACGGCTCCGCGGCTACGTCCGCGAATTCCTCGCGTGCTTCCTGCACGGCATCAGGAATTTGCATGACAAACAGGCACGCCTGAGCTGGATCAACGACGCGGGCTTTCACCTGGGGATGATCCTCGGCCTTCTCGGCCGCCCGTTGCACCCGGCCTTCCCCGTCGGCCACCACCTCGCCGCCGACGGTGAGGCGCCTCCGCCAGCCACACGGGAGAACGACACGCCAACGCCGACCGAAGCCTGAGCGCGCTCAAGCGCGTGTCGAAAAAGCCGAAAGCCGGGCCGTTCTCACGGCACCTCGCCCCTGCCGCCAGGCGTCCCGGCCGGCGATATCCGGCAGGCCGGCCCCGCGATCCGGGCCGATCAATCGTCGATCGCGGAGCGCGCCGGCCGGTCGAGCTGGTCCTTCACCCGGTCGAGGATTCCGTTGATGAACCGGCGCGAGTCCGCGCTGGAGAAGGTCTTGCTCAGATCGATGGCCTCGTTGATCGAGACGACCGGCGGGATGTCCTTGCGGAAGAGCATCTCGAATATCGCGAGCCGGAGGATGGCGAGATCGACCCGGGCGATGCGGTCGAAATCCCAGTTCTCCGCCAGAGAGCGGATCTTCTCATCGATCACATCGAGGTTCTCGATCGTGCCGTGGATGAGCTGCTCGGCGAAGGCGTAGTAGTCGCGCGGCCGGTCCTTGTCGGCAAAGAATTGCTGCAGGTCCGCCTCGAGGTCCTCGGACGGATTCAACGACCAGCTGTAGAGAAACTGCATGGCCGCGATCCGGCTGTGACGTCGCTGTGTCTTCCGGCTCATGATCGTTCCCTTCCGCGGATGAAGCGGGTGCGCTTGAGCACGGCCATCTCGAGCGCCGCCCAGGCAAACTCCGCGCCCCGGTTGACCGGCCCGAGGCAACGCTCACGCGCCTGCTCCTCGTTCTCGGCCACGACGATCCCGTTGATCACGGGCGTGGCATGATCGAGCGAGACCCGGTGCAGCGCATCCGCCGTGCTGAAAGCGATGACCTCGTAGTGCAGGGTGCCGCCGCGCACGATCACGCCGAGTGCCACGACGGCGTCATAGCTGCCCGCGTCGAGCATCCCCTGCACCGCCACCGGCACCTCGTTCGAGCCCGGGACCCGCCAGATGTCGATGGCGTCTTCCGCCACGTGCGCCTCGCGCAGATAGCCACTGACCTGCGAGACGAGCGCATCGACATACGCCGCGTTGTAGCGGGCCCCGACGATTCCGAATCGGAGGCCCGATCCATCGATGGAAACTGGAGGTGGTGGCGAGAAACTCATGGGCGCTTGCAGACTGCGAAACGGCAGACGGTGAGGCTCCCGCCGCTCGCGCACAATCCCTTTGTTGCGCCGGGATTACTCGCGCGGGCACGGCTCGGCTCCAGCCGCCCCCTCTGCCTCGGGTTCTCCGCAGGCGATCTGCTCGACAATCTCGATGCCGTAGCCATCGAGCCCCACGACTCGGCGCGCCGTCCCCGAGAGCAGGCGGATGCGCCGCAGCCCCAGCGCCACGAGGATCTGCGCCCCGATGCCGTAGTCGCGAAAGCTCATCGGTCCCGCCGGCTCCTCCTCCGGCGGATTGTGCCAGCGTGCCTCCATCGCGGACTGGGTGGGCTCCATGTAGAGGACCACCCCCTTGCCCTCCTGCTGAATCCGTGTCAGCGCCGCCTCCAGAGCGCTCTGGCTGCGCTGCCCTTTTTCCCGAAACACATCGTTGAGCGGATTGGCGCTGTGCACCCGCACGAGCGTCGGCTCCTCGTCGAGATCGCCGACCGTGAGCGCGTAGTGGTGGCGCTTGTCGAGAAGGCTGTGGAAGACGTGCAGCTCGAAATCACCATACTCGCTGTGGAACGACCGGTGGGCGATGCGCTCAACGAGCTGTTCGCGCTGGTGCCGATACTCGATGAGCTGCGCGATCGAGATCATCTTCAGGCCAAACGTCTTCTTGAACTCAACCAGCTCCGGCAGGCGCGCCATCGTGCCGTCGTCGTTGACGATCTCGCAAATCACCCCGCTGGGGTGCAGCCCCGCGAGAATCGCGAGATCGACGGCCGCCTCGGTATGTCCGGCCCGCTCGAGCACGCCTCCCGGCCGCGCCCGCAGGGGAAAGACGTGTCCCGGCTGCACAAGCTGCTCGGGCCGTGAATTCGGATCGCCGAGGATCCGGATCGCGACGGTTCGATCATAGGCGCTGATCCCCGTGGTGATGCCCTCGGCCGCGTCCACGCTGACCGCGAAATCCGTGCGGTGGGATTCCCGGTTGTTCATCACCATCGGCCCGAGGCCGAGACGGCGGAGCTGGAACTCCGTCGTCGGCACGCACACGATGCCGCTCCCGTAGCGGATCATCATATTCACCGTTTCCGGCGTGGCCTTCGACGCCGCCATGATCAGGTCGCCCTCGTTCTCCCGATCCTCGTCGTCCGTGACGATGACCAGGCGCCCGGCGGCAATCTCCTGAATCGCCTCCTCGACCGTGTCGAAGCATCCGCTGAGTTCCGTGCTCATGCCCTGAACAAAAGACGGTTCCCGCCCCTCAGGCCAGCCTTCAACGCCGCTTTCCGGGCCCGAAGATAATCGCCGACGCGAACAGCGCCAGGAGCAGCTCAAAGGCGCCCACCAGCAGCAACGGCTTCATCCGCAGCCGCAGGCCGACAAAAAGAAGCGCCAGCGACGAAACCCAGAGGATCACCGCCAGCATCAACGACATCCGGACCTTTTCCGAAGGGACAGAAGACACGGCGGCAAACCTGCCCCCGCCGCTGCCTAAGGGCGAGCCCGTTCTGTCGATCCGGGTGCCACCCTATTCAGCTTTTTCGCCCAATCCGGTGTAATCTGCCACGGACCCGCCGAGTTTTTCCTCTCTCCTTGCCCCACCGTTCCCACCGCTCCTTGCCCACTCCATGCCCGAAACCATTCCTGCTCTCCTTCGCCGGCGCGCCAACGCTTCCGCCGCGCAACCCGCCCTCGGCGACATCGACAGTGCCCGCCTCGACTACGCCCGCCTCCACGGCGACGTGACCACGGCCGCGGCCGCGCTTCGCTCCCTCGGCGTCGCTCCGGAAGACCGGGTCGCTATGGTCCTGCCCAATGGTCCGGATGCCGCTCTGGCCTTCCTCGGCGTCTCGAGCTGCGCCACCGCCGCTCCGCTTAACCCGGGCTACAGCGAAGAGGAGTTCGCCTTCTACCTCAAGGATCTCGAGGCCCGGCTGGTCATCGTCGATGCCGATGCTGCCCCCGCCGCCGTCCGCGCCGCCGCCTCGCTCGGCATCCCCACAACACCCTGGCCACTGCCCGCGAACACCGGGACGCCCGCCGCGCCCGAGCTTCCGTCGCCCGAGGACGTCGCCCTCGTCCTGCATACCTCCGGCACCACTTCGAGGCCGAAAATCGTCCCGCTCTCGCACGCGAACCTCACCGCCTCCGCCGCCAATATCGCCGCCGCCCTTCGGCTCACCGAGGATGACGTCGCGCTGAACGTCATGCCACTCTTTCACATCCACGGCCTGGTCGCTTCGGTGCTCGCCACCCTCCACAGCGGCGGCACCGTCATCTGCACCCCGGGCTTCGACGGCACCCGCATCCTCGACTGGCTCTCTTCGCATCCGATCACCTGGTACACCGCCGTCCCCACCATGCACCAGGCCGTCCTTCAGGCGCTCCAATCGTGCGAAACCCCGCCGGCCATCGCACGCCTCCGCTTCGTGCGCTCCTGTTCCTCCGCCCTGCCGCCTCGGCTCATGGCCGACCTCGAAGCCGCACTCGGCGTGCCCGTGATCGAAGCCTACGGCATGACCGAAGCCGCCCATCAGATGGCCTGCAACCCGCTCCCGCCCGGGCCTCGCAAGCCCGGCTCGGTCGGCGTCCCCACCGGAGTGGAAATCGCCATCGTGGACGACGACGGCGCGTTTCTCCCGCCCGGCGAGACCGGAGAAGTTGTGATACGCGGACCCAACGTCACCCGTGGCTACGCCCGTCCCGCCGAAGCCAACGCCACCGCCTTCATCGACGGCTGGTTTCGCACCGGCGACGAGGGTCGGTTCGACGCCGACGGCTACCTCTTTCTCACCGGCCGCCTCAAGGAGATGATCAATCGCGGCGGCGAAAAGATAGCCCCGCGCGAGATCGACGAAGCCCTGCTCGAACATCCCGACATCGCGCAGGCCGTTGCCTTCGCGGTGCCGCATCCGAGTCTTGGTGAGGATGTCGCCGTCGCCGTCGTGCCCCGCCAGGGCGCAACCCTCACGCCGGAGGAAGTCCGCGCCTACGCCTTCCGCCGCCTCGCCGACTTCAAGGTGCCCAGCATCGCCATCATCGTCGACGCCATCCCAAAAGGACCGACCGGCAAACTCCAGCGCATCGGCCTCGCCGAGAAACTCGAAGCCTTCTTGAAGAGCCGCTACGAACCGCCGGCGGATCTTGTCGAGACCTTGCTCTCGGATGCCTGGCTCGAGGTGCTCGAAGTCGAGCGCGTCGGGGCGCACGACAATTTCTTCGCGCTCGGCGGCGACTCGCTTCGTGGCAACCGGGTGATCGCCCAGATCAACGAAATCTTCGACGTCGACCTCCGCGTCCCGGCTCTCTTCCGCGCCCCCACCCTGAGAGAGTTTGCCGCCGTCATCCGCGAACGCTGCAGTCTGGAGCGCCTCGCCGAAATCGAAGCCTCCCTCGGCGAACTCGACGATCCTCCCTCCGGCCCCGCCCCGCTTGAATAAGCAGCGTCCGACTCGCTCCGCCATGCCCGCCGGCACATCCCAACCCGCTTCCCTTCCGGAGAGTCGCCTCGGTCGTCTCGCCCGGAAACTCGGCACTCGTGCCCAACAGGTCGGTACGTCCGGCAGCGGCCTCGTCGGCCAGGTGCTCGCGGACTGTGGCATCGACACGCTCTTCGCGATCCCCGGCGTTCCCAACTACGCCTCGCTCAAAGCGTGTGAAGCCCATGGCATTCGCGTTTTCGGCACCCGTCACCAGTTCGGCGCGACCATCGCTTCGGCCGCCTGCAACCTGCTGGCCGGCACACTCCGTTCCGCCGTCATGGTCTCTGCCGCGCCCGCGATCACCAACACCCTCACCGGCCTGTTCTACGCACACACCGACCGAATCCCGTTGCTCGCCATCGGCGGGCGCCGCGGCGCCCGTTCCGGACTCGCCGGCGAGTTTCAGGCCGTGGACGTTCTGCCCGCCGTCTCTCCATTTTCCCGATACACCGCCCTCCTCGACAACACCGCCACCCTCGCGGCCGAATTGCGCGCCGCCGTCCACGCCGCCGCGACGTCGCCGCGAGGTCCCGCCTATGTCGACATCCTCGAGGAAACCCTGGCCGGCACCGCGCCACCCAACGCCACCCCCGGCGCACCTCTCCAACCGCAGTCCGGCGACTCCCCCCAGGTGCTTTCGACTACGATCGGGCAGCTTGCCGATCGCCTTCGCCGCGCGCGACGTCCCGCGATCGTCGTCGGCCCGGATGCCCGTTGGAGCGATCTCCCGGACCTGCTCGTGTCCCTTGTCGGACAGACCGGCGCCGCCTGCCTGACCCTTCCGACCGCCCGGGGCATTGTCCCGAACAGCCATCCCGCCGTCCTCAATCTCGCCCGGCCGCGCGTCCTCGCTGAAGCCGATCTGGTGCTCGTCGTGGGCAGCGACCTCGACTGGCAGCTTCGCTTCGGCTCGGAAATCGATCCTGCCACACCGGTCATCGTGCTCCACGACGACGCCTCCACCCGGCCGAATCGGCCGAACGCCGAGTTCACCTCCCTTTCCCCGGCCGCCGTGCTCGCCGGTCTTGTCGAGGAGCCGGACTCTCTCGACACCCGCGAAAAACACCGCCGCGACGCCTGGCTGGATTCGCTCCGCGCAACCGCCCGAGACAGGCTCACCGCGCTGCGCCGACGTGCCGCCCGTTCAGACTGCGAAATCACAACCACGCGACTGATCCTGGAAATCGCAGGGTTTCTTCCGGCCGACGCCATCACTGTTCTCGACGCGAACCTCACCATGCTCGCGGCCCAGGACCTCCTGAGTGCGAACTTCCCCGGGGCCCGCCTCACCGCCGGCTCCGGCGGCACGATGGGCGTCGGCGTCCCGCTCGCGATCGGCGCACGCGCCGCCCGTCCCCGCCATTGCATCGTCGCCATCTGCGGAGATTTCGCCTTCGGCCTGTCCTGCCAGGAGATTGAGACTGCCGTTCGCCATGGACTGCCGTTCATCGCCGTCGTGGTCGACAACGGCGGCATCAGCGCCGGCACGATCACCCATCAATGCACGGCGGATCCCGCGGCGCGCCTCACCACCCTCGCCTCCGGCACACGGTTCGACCACCTCGCGTCCTCGTTTGGCGGATACGGCGAATACATCGTTCACCCCGAACAAATCCGCCCGGCCCTCGAGCGCGCCGCCGCGGCCGACAGGCCCATGGTGCTTCACGTCAGGACCATCCACGAGAGCTGAAGACGCACCCGCGCCGCCACCACCTTCTCTGCGAAACACCCCCCCCAACCCAGGAGACAGCCGATATGAACACGCCCCCCTCCCACGGAACCCGCCTGCGCGAAGCCGTCGCCACAGCCACCCAGCCCATGATCGGCGTCTACGACGTCTTCTCCGCCACGGTCGCGGCCCGGCAATACCGCGGCCTCTTCCTCAGCGGCTACGGCTTCGCCGCCAGCTACCTCGGACTGCCCGACATCGGCTTTATCGCCTGGACGGACATGCTCGCCTACGTCGGGCGCATCCGTTCGGTCCTGCCGGAACACCACCTGCTCGTCGACATCGACGATGGTTACGGCGACCCCGACATTGCCGCCCACGTCGTCGCCCGCATGGAGCAGGCCGGCGCCTCCGGCGTCGTTCTCGAAGACCAGCAGCGTCCGCGGCGCTGCGGACACTACGACGGAAAGCAGCTGCTGCCACTGGAAGAATACCTGAAAAAACTCCGCGCGTGTCTCGAAGCCCGCGACGATCTCTTCATCGTGGCGCGGACCGACGCCAAAGATCCCGAGGAGGTCGAACGGCGCGTGACCGCCTTCGCGCGGGCCGGCGCCGATGCTGTATTGGCCGAGGCCCTGCCCAGCCTCGACCGGTTCCGCCACCTTCGCAGCCTGATCGATGTGCCCCTTGTCTGCAACCAGCTCGCCGGCGGCAAGACACCGCCGTGGAGCCAGGCCGAGCTCTCCGGAGTCGGTGTCGGCCTGATCATCTACAGCACCCCGTGCCTTTTCGCGGCGCAGGACGCCATCCAGGACGCGCTCGCCGAACTCAAGGAGAACGGCGGAAAGATCCAGCAACGCCCCGGAGACACGACATTGCCGGAAAACACCTCCCTGCTCGTCGAGAACTGGAAGCGCCGCGTCCCCCTGCCTCCGGTAGAAACCCCGACCCGGTCCACCGCCACCGGCTGCGTCTCGCTCGCCTGCAGCCCCGCCAGCCCGCACCCTTGACGCCAGCCGCACGTTGATCTTTTCCACTCATTGTTGCGCGTTCGTCTCCACGGCCTATCCCGCCCCCTCTGAATTCTGCCCCGACATCCGCGCCCGGCTCCCCAAAGCCTCTCCCGCCTTGTCCACACGATGATCACGAGTGAATCCGGAGCCCACCGCGACACGCCCGATCGTCCCACCGATGCCCGCGCGACGTCGTCGAGACCGTCCCCATCGCCATCGGACACAACCCTCGAATCCCGGCTCGCCCGCATCTGGCGGGACACTCTCGGTATCACCGACGGAGAGATCGACCCCGACACACCGGCCGCCGAACTCGCCTCTTCCCCTGATGCCCTTTCGCGACTCGCCGCCGCCATCGCCACCGC
>RFJS01000041.1 GCA_003694825.1 Verrucomicrobiota bacterium
GCAGCCGCGCTCGCCGGGGCGCGGGCGCTGCTCATGCCCTCGATCGCCGAGGGCTGCGGGTTGCCCATCCTCGAAGCTCTCTGGAACGGTGTGCCGGTGTTGTGCAGCGACATCCCCCCGTTTTTGGAGACGGCGGAGGGTGGGGGCTGTCATGTCGTGCGGGCAGGGAGCGCGGCGGCGCTCGCCGAAGGCATGGAGCGGCTGGCAGTGGATGACGCGCTGGTGCGGCGGCTGACGCACGAGGCCTGTTCGCGCCCGCTGCCGACATGGGCCGAGACGGCCAGGCAGGTCTGGACCGCGCTCGAGGGGTGATCAGCGCGGGGTGAGCGGGCTGCCCCGGCGCGCTTTGGCGGGAACGCTCCGGCTCCCCCTGCTTTTCAGCTGGAGCGCAGGGCGGCGGCGCGGGCGGGGGCTTCCTCGATGCGCCCGTCCCGCTCCACCTTGAGGCGGAGCTGCCCGCAGGCGGCGGCGATGTCGCCTCCCTTTTCGCGGCGGATCGTGATGGAGACACCGGCCTGCCGGAGAATGCGCTCGAAGGCCCGCTGCCGTTCCAGAGAGGGGCGCCGCCAGGCGAGACCTTCGACGGTGTTATACGGGATCACGTTGACGTGCGCGTGCAGGTCGCGGGCGATGGCGGCGAGCCGCCGGGCCTGGTCTTCGGAGGCGTTGATGTCTTCGATGAGGATGAACTCGAGCGTGACCATTCGCCCGTGGCGCTCGGAGAAGTATTTGACGGCGGGCAGGAGCTTCTCGAGCGGGTAGCGCCGGTTGATCGGCATGATCTTTTCGCGCACTTCATCGGTCGCCCCGTGCAGGCTGACGGCGAGGCGAAAGCCGAGGGGCTCCTCGGCGAGGCGGCGGATCTCGGGGACGAGGCCGGAGGTGGAGATGGTGATCCGGCGCGCGCCGAAACCCAGGCCCCAGGGGGCGTTGACGATGGAGAGGGCGCGGATGAGGTTGTCGTAGTTGGCGAGCGGCTCGCCCATGCCCATGACCACGATGTTGTCGAACGAGGCGAGTTCCGCGCGGGCCCGGGGCGTGCGGGCATCTTCGATGCGGCAGACTTCGATGAGCTGGGCGACGATTTCGGCGACGGTGAGATCACGTTTCCAGCCGGCGAGCCCGGAGGCGCAGAATCGACAGCCGTAGGCGCAGCCGACCTGGGTGGAGATGCAGATCGTCTTGCGGGAGTGCTCGAGGCCGACGCCGTCCTGGGGGGCGCGGATGATGACCGTCTCGATGAGGTTGTGATCGCGCAGTTCGAGCAGGAGCTTGTCGGTGACGTCCGAGGAGGCCTTTTTGAGGACGAGGCGGGTCGGCGCGAAGTCGAGCGTCTCGGCGAGCCAGGCGCGCAGGGAGGCGGGGAGGTTGGTCATGCGCGCGGGGTCGGTGACGCGCTTTTTGTAAACCCAGTCGAGGATCTGCGCGGCGCGGAAACGCGGCTGGCCGATGGCCGGGAGGCGTTCGGTGAGGGATTCCGGCGTTTCGCTGAAAATGGATGCGGTGGAGGCGGTTGGCGGCATGGATGGGTGGTGTGTTTCCACGGGACACCGGGAACCGGCACAGCGCAAGCCAGACAAATCCATTGCCACGGCCCGGTCGGCAAGGGCACAACCATGGCGTTCCGCGGCTCGGGCCCGGATCGTTCCCGTCGGCTGCATGAATACGCTTCACCGATACGTTTTCCGCGAGCTGCTGGTCGCCTCGGCCGGCGGGGTGCTGTTGTTTGCCTTCGTGCTGCTGCTCGGCAATGCCATCCGCGACCTCGTGGGCTTGCTGGCGGATGGAAAGATGCCGCTGGGCACCTTCGCGCTCATGCTTGTGATGCTCGTGCCCTTCGCACTCTCGTTTGCGATGCCGATGGGGCTGATCACGGGCATCCTGCTCACGCTCGGGCGGCTTTCGGCGCAAAATGAGATCACGGCCATGCGCACGGCCGGGATCAGCCTGGCGCGCATCGCCTCGCCGGTGGTGGCCTTTGCCACGGTGTGCGTGGCGGCGAGCCTGGTGATCAACTTTATCTATGCGCCCAACGCGAAGCTCGCCTACGAGCGGATGCTCTCGGATGCCATCCGCACCCATCCCCTCAGCTTTGTCCAGGAGCGCAAGTTCATCCGCCAATTCCCGGGGAAGGTGCTGTATGTCGGCGCGCGGGAGGGCAATACCCTGCGCGATTTCTGGGTGTGGGAGCTGGATGACGAGCACCGGGTGACGAATTTCATCCGTGCCGAGGAGGGATATTTCGAGTGGAACGAGGACGACAACTACCTGCTGCTGGTCCTGCGCAACGGCGCGACCGTGGTCTACGATTCGAAGGATCCGGAAAACTTCGCGAAAGTCCGTCCGCCGATTTCCTTCGAGCGGGCCTCGATCCAGTTCCCGCTCGACGAGATTTTCCGGAAGGCGAAGTTTGAGCCCAAGCCCTCCTGGATGAACATCACGCAGCTGCTCCGCGAGCGCCATCGCCTGGCGGGCAACACCGATCCGAAGGCGGTCGAACGGCGCATGTGGGTGGAGATGCAGATCCACGAGAAGGGGACGCTGGCTTTTTCCATTCTCTCGCTGGCGCTTGTCGGCATCCCGCTGGCGATCAAGACGGGACGCTCGGAGACCTCGGCCAACCTCGGTCTGGCCCTGCTGCTGGTGATGGTCTTCTACATGATCATGACCGCGGCCACGTGGCTCGAGGATCAGCCGCACCTGCATCCGGAGCTGCTGCTGTGGCTGCCGAATATCCTCTTCCAGCTCCTGGCCGTCTTCCTCTGGCGGCGCGTGGGCCGGACGTGAGCGCCGCCGGCCGCGGTGCCAACCACGGC
>RFJS01000355.1 GCA_003694825.1 Verrucomicrobiota bacterium
CGATCAGCCTGTCGGCTGCCCCATCTCCGCTCACTCGCGGATGCTCGTTCGCTTCGTCGAACCCCCTGGGGGTTCTCATCCCCCCGTCGGCACTCACGCCTCTCTTTGTTTACCCGCGGCGCAGCCATTCGAAGCTTCAGTGCAGTATGGCGGAAGGGGAGGGATTCGAACCCCCGGGACCTTTCGGTCCAACGGTTTTCAAGACCGCCGCATTCGACCACTCTGCCACCCTTCCGCTGAAGATGTTTTCCCGGGCTGGACGGTTCCGGCCGGGAGGCGGTTAAGGTAGCGCTCGAAGGTCGCGAAACAAGTGCGAATTGGGGCGCGGGGTGTGTTTGACGGTGTCGCCTTTCCCTGCGGTGCGCTGCGACGGTTGTTTCTTCATCACTTCTCTTCGAAGCCGCTCCCCGCTTCGAACTTCAAGGCACTACCGTTTTCGGTGACGATTCTGACGACCGTTTCCGGGACGCCCTGCGGTATGCTGGCCTCGATTTCCAGCGTCACGGAAACGTTGCTACCGACGAGCCCGGTAAGGTGAGAGATGACCTCCTCTGCGATCTTGCTGGCGTCCCGCCCGACCCTGGCGGAGTCGAGCTTTACGGATCCATGGTAGCGAGTGAACTTCTTCGGTTCCGGCGGAGCACCGGGAGGATTCGGTTCCGGTTCCAGATCCGGGCCTGGAGGGGGGGGGGACGGTTTCGGCGGTTGCGCCTCATTTTCGAGCTGTTTCTCTGCGACCTCGGGACGGACCAGCAAGCCCGATGGCGAATCGGGGCCGGGTATCGCGATGTTGCTTCCGCCCTTGAGCCCACGGTAGCGGTTGCCTCCCTCATCGAAGCTATCGGCGCAGGCAAATGTGTCCTTCCGCCAGGTGAGGAGGCTCACGCCGTCCTGGATCGCCTCCAGCAGAACCGACGGGGTGGACAATCTCGGCAGGTAGATGTATCGGGCGAAATAATCCACGAGCTTGCGGATTTCGACATGGTTGCCGTCCCACAGGGGGATGCGGTCGAGTTCCATGCGCAGGCGGGTGCCCGCAAAACTGGTGATCAGGAGTTCTTCGTTGAGCAGCTTCTTCGACACGCGGTTGGCCAGCGCATCCGTCCCGGCCAGTCGGATCGCCTTCCATTCGATGGGATCCCTGGGGGAGAGTTGAACGGGCACCAGCGCCGTCTGGAACGTCTCGCCGATGCGGCTCGCCACCGTCTGGTCGGCGGCCTGTAGTTGTGACTGGGCCTGTTTGCGCTGGAAGTTGTCGAGATTCAGCGAGGGCTGTTCGCCGGAGGCATCAGCGAGGATCGATTCCCAGGCGAGGAAGGTTCGGGTCGCCTGTTCCAACTCCTCGAGGCGCTGCCTTTCCGGGGCGAGAAACACGAGAGCGTTCTGGTAGAGGCGGGGGCTGTTGCCGCGTGACTCGAGGATTTCACTGGCCACCTGTCTGGCCGGCGGATCCGGTTCCTTCGACCAGGGGGACTCCGGCCCGATAATGACGAGCGCGGTCTCGGGCGTGTCAGCGACATCGGCGCTGTTTTCCGGGAAGGGGTGGATCCGGGCAAACCCGCCCTGCTTGCGTCTTTCGCGGATTTCCTCACGGATCCGTCGCCGGATCTCTTCGAGGACCTTCTCGCGGTTCTGAGGGCGCTTATATTCCTCGGCCCGGTCGGCGGCCAGTTTGGCCACCGTGGGTTGGGTTGCATACCAGTAGCGCGCGCTGTCCTGATAGAGGTAGGTGGCGGCCTGGGCGAGGTGTCGCAGGGCGTCCCCGAAGATGGCCGGCGATTCGCCGGGGAGCACGCATCCGAGTTTTATCCGTCGATCCTCCATACCGCGGTTGGCGGCATCGGTGGTCGGGGCGGACCCGAGGAAGAGGGTGCGGGCCACGCGGCGCGTGGCGGAGGCTCTGCCGAGGTTGGGCTTGGCGGCATCGATCTTGCGTGGCGTGGCGTCGGGTCCGTCGACATCTTTTTCGATGACGGTGGACCATCCAGAGGGCAGGTAGCGCGTGAGTTCGCCTTCGATCTTTTGTGCGCCGACGGGAATGTGAGCCGGGAGAATCAGGAGCCCCTGGTCGCCGGATTCCCAGAGGGCATGAATCACGGAGGCCATCAACCGCAACACGCCGCGTGTTCGCTGGAATCGCACCAGGCCGGACCAATCCTGATACAGCCGTTCGAACACCTCGGGATGCACGGGGTAGGCCAATTCCATTTTGTGCAGGTAGTCACTCTCGCGGCACTCTGCAGGAAACTCGCCCTGGTGCCGGGCGTAATGATCGGTGAAGGCCCGCAGCACGAGGTCGCGCTGGGTAAAAGCGTCCTTGTCGGTGATGGGCTCGAAGAGGCGGCGGCGCACGATCTCGTAGCTCTCCTCGGCATTGGCCGGGCGCCATTGCGAGGCGACGCGCTGGAACACGTTTCTCAGCCTCAACACCGCCTCGCGGCCGCGGCTTCCGCCCACCTCCTCGTCGCTGATCCCCTCCGAGGGCGAAACGCCGTCGCCGGTGGTGGAGGCCGGAATGCTGACCACGAGCATGGCGCCGGGGGTGGCCTTGACCTGCTCGCTCAGTGCCTGGGCGAAGGTGAACTGTGTCTCGAAATCACCGCCGGGCAGCCGCTGGTCGTCCATGAGCTGCCGGGCATAGGCGACCCACTCGTCGATGAGGATGATGCACGGGGCGGCTTCCCGGATTACCGTCCCGAGGGCCTCACCGGGATTGGTCGCGGTGATGTCAGATTCCCGGACCTTCTCGTAGCCCTCGCGGCCACCGAGTTGCCACGCCAGTTCTCCCCAGAGCGTGTGGACCTCGACGTCGGCAGATTTCCTCACCGCCTGGCCGGGGGTCAGCTGGTTGCCGACGAGGACGGCTCGCTTGATCGACTGCGGCGGACCACCCCCGATCTCGGAGATGACGCTTTCCATGCCGGCGAGTTCGTTGGCTGGCGTCCCTGAGGCGAGGTGATAGAGCGCGAGCATAGAGTGTGTCTTGCCGCCGCCGAAGGTGGTCTGGAGTTCCACCACCGGATCGCCTCCCGACTCTTTTCGCCAACGGCGGATGGCCCGGCCGATGAGTTCCCGAAGACCTTCGGTCAGAAACGTGCGTCGGAAAAACTCCCTGGGGTCGAGGTATTCCCGGGCGGCGTTTCCCTTGAACACCTGCCACAGGTCGGCTGCGAATTCGGCTTCCTGGTAATTGCCACTGGCGACATCGGGATGCGGCGTCACCAATTCCCGCCATGGCTTCAGTCCGGCGGGTGTCGTTCCCTCGATCGGTTGGTAGGCCTCCTTGCGCCTCACGTTGTAGACCCGACGGTCCATCGTGGCGCGGCGGAGTTCGTGCTTCATCTGGTCGATTTCCTCGGCCTCGCTCACGGCGCCAACGGCGCGCAGGAGACGGGCTGAGCTGTCGAGGGCGCGATCGGTATCGTCGTTGGAGAAGGGTGTCTGGTGCGCCCAGTCATTGCGCACCACGATCAGCTCGTTGACGATCGAGCGGTGTGCCCGGCCGAGCTGGGCGGAGAACAGGTCGCGCCACTCGCGATCGAGCAGGAGCAGTATGGCGGCAACGTCGATGCCGTTGTCGCCAAGCTTCAGCCGGGTGCCGGCGAGTTGCTGCCCGGCTTTTTCGCGCCAGTTCTCGCCGTAGGCATCCTGCAAGGCGCGTTCGAGGAACGGTTGGAGGCCCTTCTGGAGAAATTGCAGGCTCTTGCCGACTCTTTCGTGATTGGTGATTTGTGCCACGGTTTCGGATACGGATTAGAACAACTCGGGTTGATGTTCGGCCGCGCTCTCCCGGGCCAGGCGCGTCAGCTCGGGCCAGCTTTGGACCAGGCCGTTGTAGGCCAGGGCCTCGGCTGCGCGTTTCTTGCGCTCGCACAGGGTGTAAAGGCGGTAGGCCAGTTCGCGGGCGGTCTCGGCTTTGGCGCCAAGGGCCTTGACCAGGTCCGCCGCGGCACTTTCGCCGCCGGTGGCGAGGACGCGGATGAGGTGATGCACGGTCTCCCAGTTCGTCAGGCGCTCGTCGGTCTCGGGGGACCAGTCGACCGGCAATTCCTCGGGCCGGAGCAGGCGGACCCGGCCGCGGGCGGACTGGAGGATGCCGCCCTGGACCATGCCCTCGACGCTGGTGTTCTTGGCCTTGGAAAGCGTCTCGGCCACGCCGAACTCGCCTTCGCCGAAGCCGTGCTGCTCGAACCACGCCAGCGCCCAGCGGCTGTCGGCGTCGAACTCGCCCTCCTGCTCGGCCAGGGCGGCATCGAGCGTCTCGTTGATGAGCGCCAGCGCCTCGCGCACGGTCAGGGCGTTGCCCCGGGCGTCGAGCACCTTGGCGTAGCGGGTGAACACGGCCATGCCGGGGCCGATGGCCGCCTGGGCGAGGTCCACCGGGGCGATGTTGCCCGCCTGCATGCGCCGCAACGCCGCCGGCA
>RFJS01000356.1 GCA_003694825.1 Verrucomicrobiota bacterium
GAGGTGGGTGGTCATGCGGGGTGGGGTGGAGCTTGAGTTCAGCGTTTTCCGGCCGGTCCGTCAATGTTGTGGGGGTAAGGAATTCCCTGATTGTTGGTCGGGGTGGCGAGTGTGAGAAACGAATTTCCCGTCGGCGTTTGAGAACCTTCTGTGTTGAGCACGGGCGGGAACCCGCGCCTCCAGTTTTTGCCCACAGGAGACGCACCGCGAGCAGAGGCACAGCGCGGGGAAAACGGAATTCAGTTTTTGCGCCTTATGCGGCTGCTGCTCGAGAATGTAGGGATTCGGTGCGCGGGGGCCGTCGGTCGGCAGAGGGCGAATGACTTCCCAGGACGGCGCGGCGCGGGGATGACCGCGCGCTCTACCGGAGAGGTCCTGGTGCCGGTCGATCGCTCTCATGTTTTGGGTGCGGGCAATTTCCCGCGGTCGCCTGTTCCCGTGGAAGCGCGGTGGCGTGGGTTGAATTGCGGGGTGTTTCTGGGGAGTTTTGCTCAATTGGCCCTGTGGAGTGGTCGATGAACCAGGGGTCGTGGAGTCGGGGAGCGCGATCGGTGTCGGATGGCGGTCCCGCGAGCTGTAGCGACATCCGATTCGATCCATGCGACTTTTCTGTCTTTCGAAACAACGGTTGCCGCTCCGGAGGCGAGGATCCCCGCGCTTCCGGCGGATACCTCGCGCGGCTCCCGGTGTCTGGTTCGTGGCCGCGCTCTGGCTGTTGGCGTTCGGTGGGCTTTCCCAGCCGGTCAGGGCGCAGACGCAGGTCGTCTCCCAGAGCGGAATTTCCTTCAACGGCACGGTCAACGCCACGCCGCTGGGCGACACGATCATCATGAGCGGCAACGCCAACTGGCCGGCGTCCACCTTCCTCGACTCCTTTGCCTTCCGCGGCGGCATCGTCGTGGGCGGCTATCTGTATCTGCTTCCGAACGAGGCGACCGAGATCGTGAAGGTCGAAATCGCCACGGGGACAATGACCGGCATTCCGTTGCCGGCGCTCGGCGGGGCGCGGGACAAATTTGTGGGCGCGGCCTTTGACGGCACCTACATCTGGTTCATTCCGCGCGATGCCGACGCGGTCGTGCGTCTCGATACCGCCGACGACTCGACCACGCGCTTCGACGCCTGGCCGGCGGGCTTCACCAAGGGGGCGGGCGCCTTTTCGGGCGGTATCTTCGACGGCCGCTACGTGTGGATGGTGCCGCACAACGCCGATCGTGTCATCCGCCTCGATACCACCGATGGCTCGATGACGGGGTTCAGCAACTGGCCGGCGGGTTTCACCAAGGGCCCGGCCGCCTTCTGGGGCGGTGTCTTTGACGGCACCAGCATGTGGATGTTTCCCTTCAACGCCGACCGTGTCGTGAAAATCGATACGACCACCGGTGTGATGACCGGCTACAACAACTGGCCGGCCAACTACACCCTGCCGACCCGGGCCTTCGCCGGCGGTGCTTTCGACGGCACGCGCGTGTGGATGGCGGCCTACGATTCGGACCGCATCATCTCCATCGATGTCGCCACCGGCGCCATGACGGGCTACGGCACCGTGCATGACGCCACGCAATGGCCTTCCGGCTACGTGAAGATGCCGGGGAATTTCAACGGCGCGCTCTACGACGGCGACGACGTCTGGTTCGTCCCCTTCGAGTCGGCGGATCTCATCAAGGTCGATGTCGCCACCGGGCAGATTTCGAAATACCGCAACTACCCGGCGGGCATCGATGCGACGAAGCTCGACAAATGGGCGGGCGCGGCGATCGCGGGGCAGAAGCTCTTTCTCATCCCGGGCGTGGAAATGACGCTCGTCACCATCGAGCCGACGCCGGCGCCCGCGGTCACCGCCATCACCCGCTTCGGGCCGCCGGCTCAGGACACGGCGCTCGACAGCGTCGTCTTCCGGGTCGATTTCAACAAGCCGGTCTCGGGCATCGACGCGTCCGATTTCACCCTCTCCGCCACCGGTTCGGTCTCGGGTTCCATCGCATGGGTTTCGGCCGCCTCGGGTGACAGCGTCACGGTGACAATCGACAACATCGCCGGCGACGGCACGCTCCGGCTCGATCTTGTCGCATCCGGCACCGGGATCGTGGATGATTATGGATACGCGCTCGAGGGCGGGTTCACCGCCGGCGAGTCTTATCGCATCGACAATACCGCGCCGGTCATCACCAGCGCGTCAGCCGCGACCGTCACCTACCGGGGCGCCTTCAGTTACGCGATCACCACCGATGCGGGTGATGCGGTCGCCTTCGGCGCCTCCGGGCTCCCGGCAGGATTGTCGCTCGACCCGGGAACCGGTGTGATCAGCGGAAATCCCGCGCAGACGGGCACCTTCAACATCGCTCTCTCCGCGACCGACGCCGCCGGCAACCAGGGAAGTGCGTCGCTCACGCTGCAGGTCGATCCCGCGCCGCTCACGGTCAGTGGCCTGGCCGCGGCCGACAAGGTTTACGATGGCACCACCGGCGCGACGCTGCTGACGGGCGGCGCGGCGCTGTCCGGGGTGCTGACAGGGGACGATGTGCAGCTCGCGCTCGGCGGCGCCTCGGCGGCCTTCGCCGAACCCGACGCCGGGAATGGCAAGACCGTGCTCGTATCCGGTCTTTCATTGTCCGGGGCGGATGCCGCCCACTACACGCTGACCGTGCCCGCCCTTGCGGCCTCGATCACGCCGAAGCCGCTCACCGTCAACGGGATGATCGCGGCGGACAAAGTTTACGACGGCACCGCGGCCGCCTCTATCGATTTCGCCGCCGTCGTTCTCGACGGTGTCGTGCCGGGCGACCAGGTCGCGCTGGTCACGGCCGCGGCGACCGCCACCTTCGCGGATGCAAACGCGGGCAGCGGCAAAACGGTGAGCGTCACCGGCCTCACCCTCAGTGGGGCGCAGGCGGGAAACTACCAGATCGTCGTCCCGTCGCTGTCGGCGTCGATCGCACCGCGTGTCGTCACCGTCAGCGGATGGACCGTTTCACCGCGTCTCTACGATGGCACGGTCTCCGCGCCGCTGGACTTCACTGCCGGCACTCTCGAGGGCGTCGTCCCGGGAGACGCCGTCGCGCTCGATACTGCCGGCGCCACGGCCGTGTATGCGGATCCCGCGGCGGGCGCGGGAAAGCCGGTTTCCCTCTCCGGCGTCACGCTCTCGGGGGCCGATGCGGCCAACTACACGCTCCTGCTGCCGTCGCTCACCGGCGACATCGCCGCTCGTCCCGTGAGCGTATCGGGGATCACCGTGGCCGACAAGGTCTACGATGGCACCACGGCCGCCGCGATCGATTTTGCCGCGGCCACGCTGTCCGGCGTGGTTGCGGGTGATGATGTCGTGCTCGACACCGCGGCGGCGTCGGCGGCCTTCGGCAGCGCCACGGCGGGCGTGGACAAGCCGGTCGGGCTCGCCGGGCTGGCGCTGACCGGAGCCGATGCGGGCAACTACACGCTGCAGACGCCCGTATTGACGGCGACGATCGCGCCGAAGCCGCTCACCGTCACCGGAATCACCGCGGCCGACAAAACCTACGACCGCTCGCTCGCGGCGTCGCTCGATGTGAGCGCCGCGGCGATTGCCGGCGTGGTGCCGGGCGACAGTGTCGCGCTCGATGCGGGAGGCGCGGTCGGCGTCTTCGCCGACGCGCGGGTCGGGGAGGGGAAACCCGTCGCGGTATCCGGGCTCTCACTCGTGGGTGCGGCGGCGGCCAACTACACGCTCGTGCCTGCCGACGTGCATGCGTCGATCCAGCCGAAAAACGTCGTCGTCGGTGGCGTGGTGGCGCGCAACAAAGTCTACGACGGCACCACGGCGGCGGTGATCGATGCCACGGGCGCGTGGTGCAACGGCGTGATCAGCGGGGATGACGTCTCTCTCGACACCTCGGCGGTCACCGGCGCCTTTGCCGATCCGGAAGTGGGCAGTGGAAAACCGGTCACGATCAGCGGACTCGCCCTCGCCGGTCCCGATGCCGGCAACTACCGGCTCATCCAGCCCGTATCGAGCGCCGCCATCGCGCCGGCCGCGGCGACGATCACCCTGGCGGGACTCGAGCGCGTTTACGATGGCACGCCGCGGGCGGTTTCCGTGGAGACCGATCCGGCGGGGCTTTCCGTGCAGGTCACCTACGC
>RFJS01000357.1 GCA_003694825.1 Verrucomicrobiota bacterium
CCGGTCGTCGTCGCGGCGGCGGGGCCGGTCACTCCGGGCGTTTATCTGGGGCGGATTCGGCGGGAAGATGGCTCCGGGGACGGTGATGCATTTGCCATGTGGATACGGAATGACGGCGCGGCGGCGTTTGTCGGTTTGCTCGACGATGGTCGGGTTGTCGCGCGGGAAGACTTGCGGGCGGGCGCGGATGGACGGATCGCCGCGCCGATTGCGGAGGCGGTCCGGGAGAGTGATTCCGGCGTAGCACCGGTCACGGCGGTTTGTACGAATCTCGGGCTGATCGTGTCGGTGGCCGGTCGCGGTTTCTATGGTGAGCGGACAGGGTCGGCCGAGGCCGAGCTGCATCAGGCCGTCGTTGCCTATGCCGGCGATTTGCGGGTGCACGCGGTGCGCCCGAGGGAAGGGGACGGACTGGTGATCGTGAGTGGACGGACGCGGACGGCGCGCGTGCTGCCCGCGTCCGCGGCGTCATTTGATTTCGATACGAGCGATGGCGCCTGGCACCTCGAGTTCGACTCCGGTCGCATGGTCGGGGAGCTCTCCGCACCCGGCCTGGTTTCCGCGTCGCTGATTCCGGTCCGGAGCCAGCCAGAGGCCGGAACACGGGCGTTTGCGAATATATCGACTCGTGGCGGTGTCGAGGCGGGAGACAGCATGCTCATCGGCGGATTCGTCGTGAAGGGGACCGGCAGGCGGAACCTGCTGGTGCGCGCGGTCGGTCCGGCTCTCGAGCCGATGGGGGTTGCAGGTGTGCTGGCGCGTCCGGTAATCGAAGTCAGAGACGCGGGTGGGCGGATGCTGCTTGGCAATGCCGGATGGGGGGTCGATGCGCTGGTTGCCGAGATGACGGCGAGGGCCGGCGCCTTCGAAATTGATCCGGATTCGCCCGACGCGGCGCTCGTGATCGAGCTGCCGGCCGGCAGTTATACTGCGCAGGTGCGCGGGCTCGATGGGGATTCGGGCGTCGCGCTCGTCGAAATCTATGATGCGCAGCCGGATCTGGCGGAGGGGGCCCGGTTGATCAACATTTCCACCCGTGGCATCGTCGACGGCGAGGGGCGTTTGCTCATCGCCGGCTTCGTGGTTTCCGGGAGCGAGCCGCGACTGGTGCTGGTGCGGGGCGTGGGGCCGACGCTGACCGGGTATGGGCTGGCGGATGCCTTGCCGGATCCGGAGATCGCGGTGTTCGGCGCTTCGGACGTGCCGGTGCGGGCCAATGATGACTGGGCGGACGCCGGGCCGGGGATCGCGGAGTTGACGCGGGAGGTGGGGGCCTTTCCGCTGGCGACCGGTTCTCGCGACGCCGCTCTGGCGATGTGGCTGGCCCCGGGGCAGTATACGGTCCACGTGCGCTCCGCCGATGGCGGCAGCGGCGTGGCGCTGGCCGAGATCTACGAGGTGCCGTGACCGGCGCAGGAGGTTGGCGGTTATGAACCGGCCGGTGCTGCGGCCGGCGCTGCCGGATACCAGACGTAGAGGAACAGGTAGACGAATACCCCGGTGACCGAGACGTAGAGCCAGATGGGATACGTCCAGCGCGCCCACCTCTTGTGCCGCTCGAAATCACCCGCGAGCGCCCGCCGGAAGGTGATCAGCACGAGGGGGACGATGGCCATGGCAAGGATGATGTGCGTGAAGAGCATCACGTAGTAGACCACGGCGATCGCCCCCTCGCCGGCGAACGGCGTATGCACGCCCCTGACGGCGATTTTGTGGCCGACGTAGCCGATGAGGAAAAAGCACGAGACGACGAAGGCCGAGACCATGCACTTGCGGTGCAGGTCGCGATTGCCGCCGCGGATGGCGATGAAACCGATCCCAAGCAGGGCGGTGGCGGTGGCGTTGAGCAGGGCGTTGAGGCGGGGGATGTCGGCGATGTCCATGAAAGCAGGCATGGCGCGGTTCAGCGGCGGGCTGCGGGAACAGTGGCGCGGCCGGCGGCAGGTGAGGCGTGGCCAACCGCTACGGGCGATCGTGTATCGTCGAAACGGTGGCGCAGGGAGATGAAGGTCAGCGCCCAGGTGGTGGCGAGCGTCGTGGCTCCCAGTAGCATGTGGAGGGTCGCGGCATGCGGGTTGCGCAAGGTCCAGACCGTGAGGGCGCCGAGGAAGATCTGCACGGCGAGCAGCGCCATGAGCGCGATCGCGCCGATGCCCAGAACGCGGCCCCAGCGGCGGATGGCCCAGAGACGGCCTGCATACCAGGCGAGGGTTCCCGCCACCACCAGGGCCCAGGCGCGGTGGGCGAAGTGGATGGCGACGCGGAAGTCCCATGCTTCGGGGATGAGGCCGCCGTCGGGAGTGAAGGGAAAGGAGGGGATGGCGAGCGCGGCGTTGTTGTGGCGCATGAGCGCGCCGAGGAGCAGTTGCACACCGATCACGGCGACGGCGATGAATCCCGCCTTGCGGATCCGTGGGGACGGCTCGCGCTGCAGTCCGGCCATGCCGTGGATCCAGGAGCGGGTTCCGGCCACGGCGATGGAGACGAGCACGCAGACGAAAACCTGCGCCGTCACGCCGTGCATGACGCGGAAGGTCTGGGCGACGAGGTTGTGGTCGGCGCCGGTGTTGAGCCGGTCGAAGAGCACCCGCAATCCGCCGAGTGTCCCCTGGAAGATCACCAGAGCTACCGCCGTCCAGGCCAGGCGGCGCAGCCAGGCGCGTTCCTCGCGCAGCCACGTCCAGATGGCGATGACGAGGGTGAGGGTGCCGACCGTGGCGCCGAGGAGGCGGTGGGAGTGCTCGGCCATCTTGTGCGGCTCGGTGAGCCAGCCGTCCGGATTGATCGATCCGTTGGAGAGCGGCCAGTCGAGGAAGGCCATGCCCGCCTCGATGCTGGTGGTGAAGCCGCCGGCAAACAGCAGGCAGACCACCCAGGCGAGGGCGAAAACGCAGAACCAGGCGAGGGCTGGCTTGTAGTTGGCGGTGCGGTCGGGCTTTGGGGGGAATCTCATGCGGGCGTTTGCTTGTCCATAGGAGCGGCGATCGCTTTGACAAACGAAACTTCCGCGCAATGACTCAAGGCATGTGCCTGTTGCGTATCTGTCGTCGGTTTCGATTGGGGTGGGCGCCCCTGGTGGCGGGGGTGTCGGTGAGCCTTCTCTTCGCGGGTTGTAGCCGGGGGGACGTGGAGCACGGAGGCGACGGAGGCGATGAGGCTGCGGCCGGGAGCCACGAGATCACCGGCGAGGTGGTCAAGGTCGATGCCGAGCGCGGGACGCTCCTGGTGGCGCACGACGAGATCCCCGGTTTCATGCCGGCGATGACCATGGAGTTTCAGGTGGCGCCGATCGACCTGAAGGCGGCGAAGGAAGGCCAGCGGATCCGGGCCACGATGTATCAGACTCCCGAGGGCTTTCGCCTCGAGAAGGTCTGGCCGCTCGATCCGGTGGCGGAGAAGGTGGTCAACGATGCCGCCGAGGCACTGCATCGGGATACCCTGACGCGTGGCAAGACCGCCTACCGGGCCATCGGGGAGAATCTGCCCGATTTCGCGCTCTACAACCAGGACGGCGAACTCGTGCAGCCGGCCCGGTTCCGCGGCAAACAGCTCCTGATCAATTTCATCTACACGCGCTGTCCGGATCCGCACATGTGCCCGCTGGCGACCACGAAGATGATCCAGGTGCAGGAGGCCGCAAAGGCGGCGGGAATCACCGATCTCGAGCTGATCTCCATCACACTCGATCCGGAGTTCGACACGCCGGCCGTGCTGCACGCCTATGCCGAGGCGCGGGGCATCGATACGAGCAACTTCAGCTTCCTCACCGGTCCGGAACAGGCGATCAAGGACCTCATGGCGCAGCTCGGCGTTCTCGCTTTCGAGGACGGACCGCTCATCAAGCACACCATCGCCACCGTCCTGACCGACCGCAACGGCAGGATCATCCACCGGGAGGACGGCACGAAATGGGATCCGCAGGTGTTCATCGAACGGATGCGCCGCGCGGAGAGTTCCGGTTGAGCCGCTGATGCCGGCGGACGTTTCCATCTCACCGGCGTCGGCGCAGACGAAGCGCGCCTGGGGGCAGACGCTGCTCATCACGCTGGTCGCGGCCGGCGCGTTTGCCTTGTTGCGATGGCTCCCGCTCAGCGTGGATCCGCTGCACTACACGGACTTTCACGCCGACGGAAAGTCCTTCCTCGAGTTCTGTGAGCCGGGCAGCCCCCAATTCGTGCCGGTCGACAAGGTGCGTTCGCCCGTGGAGATGACCGTCTCGACGGAGACGCGGCCGCAGCCGGGACAGCCGGTGCGCGGAGTCGTCCGGCTGGCCACGGCGGGCGGCAAGCCGGTGGCGGCGGAGAGCCTGCTGGTCGTGCATACGGAGAAACTGCATTTGCTCGTCGTGGACGAGAGCCTGGATGAATACCACCACCTGCATCCGCAGCCGACCGGCGAGCCGGGCGCCTTCGCCTTCGCGTTCACGCCGAAGCATGCGGGCGTGTATCGTCTGTTTGGCGACTTCACGCCGCGTGCGACCGGCCGCGCTCTCTACGCCGGCGCGCAGCTGGCCGTCGGGGATGCGCCGGCGGAGCCGGCCGGGGTCGAGCGTCGCCTCTGGCGGCGCACAGTCGTCGATGGGTATGTCTTCGAGCTGCGTGGCGAGACCTCGCCGCTTCGGATCAACGAACCGGCGGAGCTGACGCTGCGGGTCTCCCGCGAGGACGGGGCGCCGGTCGTGCTCGAGGAGATCATGGGGGCGAAGGCGCACATGGTGGGTTTCGACGAGTCGCGCAGTGGTTTTGCTCACCTGCATCCGGCCGAAGTGGCGGAGGCGGGAGCCGAGGGGGCGCAGGAGCTGGCGTTTACGCTGCTGCTCACCGATCCGGGGTATTATCGCCTGTGGGCGCAGGTGATGATCGACGGGCGCGAACGCTACGCGCCTTTCGGCATCGCGGTGGATCCCTGAGGAGCTCCGGGAGCGAAGCGTGCGCCGGGCGGGATGAGAGAGGTTGTCCGGCCGGCACCCGCCTGATCAGTGGGCCGGCGGCGCAAAGCCCGGCACGAGGTATTCGAGGCGGCGGAGAAACTCGTTGTCGCGATCGGCCAGCCAGGCGGCCGGGAACCAGGTGGGATCGATCGGGAAACGCAGGTGTGGCGGGCCGTCGCGCAGGAGGACCACCGTGTTGAGGATCAGGTTGAGCTCGACCGGGTCGGCCGCCTGGCGGACGGCGGCGGTGAGCGGCTCGCGGGTGTCTTCGCCCGCGACGAGGGCGAGGCACTCTGCGGCGAGCACCCGCACCAGGTTGACCGGATCGTCCGCGGCGATTCGGCGGACGATGGGCAGGAGTGGTTCGGCGGCGCGGCCGTGGGTGGTGCAGACGATCAGGGCCCAGTAGCGTTCCCACGGGACGGAGGAGGCGAGGGCGGCCCGGAGCGACGGCTCGGCGTCGGCGAAGGGCACGAGCTGGAGGTCGGCGATGTCGATCAACCGCGCGATCTCGTCGCGGTGGTCGCGGCCCCAGGCGACGGGGTTGGCGATCGCTTCCTTCAGGAGGATGTTTTCGGGGAGAAAACTCAGGTCCGGCATGGAGCGGAGCCGGTCGCCGAGCCGCGCGCGCAGGCGCAGCAGCGTGGGACGGAAGGCGGGATTGTCCGCGAGATTGTGGAGCTGGAAAGGGTCGGTCTCGATGTCGTAGAGTTCCTCGGGAGGGCGGGGTTCGAAGAAGCGGCGCTGCGCGGCATCGAGCCGGCCTGCCTGGTAGAGCTCGCGCCATTCCTGCCAGGCGAGCATGCGGTAGCGGTAGTTGTTCTGCAGGCCATCGAAGTTGAAGGGCTGGAAGTTGCGGATGTATCTGAACCGCCCCTTGCGCAGTGAGCGGACGAGGTCGTATTTCTCGTCGAATCGGTCGGCGTAGGCGAAGACTTCGTCGCGCTGTTCGAGGTCGCAAAGGCTGACGCCCGGTCCGAGGAAAGGGCTCCCGTCGAGGCCGTCCGGGATGGGGATGCCGGCGAGATTGAGCAGTGTCGGTGCGAGGTCCACGAAACTCACGAAGCCTCGCAGACGGGTGCCGGGTTCGGCGCCGGCCGGGGCGAGATGCCGCCACTTTTCCGGAAACCACACGAGCAGCGGCACGTGCAGGCCGGTCTCGTGCAGGTAGCCCTTCGTGCCGGGCACGACACCGCCGTGGTCGCCGTAGTAGAAGATGATGGTGTCGTCCATCAGGCCGTCCGCTTCAAGCTGAGCGAGCAGCTCGCCGATCTGCTCGTCGAGCCGGCGGTGCAGGTCATGGTAGCGGGCGTAGGTGTAGCGGAAGGTCGGGGTGTCGGGATGAAAGGGGAAGAGCGTGACGGCGTCGGACGGGGTCTGGTTCGGCGTGGTGGCCATCTCCTCCGCGGAGAAACGCAGGCGGCCCTCATGCGTGGTGCCGAAATTCTGGATATGAAAGAACGGTTGTCCGGGACGGCGGTGGCGCCACGAGGCTCGGGGCGAGCACTCGTCCCAGGTGTCGGCATCGACGAAGTTGTAGTCGGTCTTGGCGTTGTTGGATGTGAAGTAGCCCGCCTGGCGCAGATACCATGGATACATGTGCAGGCCGTCGGGCATGGGGGCGAACCGGGAGCGGCGGTGATACTGAGTGAGTGTGCGCGGTCCGTAGCACCCCGAGATGATGGCGCTGCGGGCGACCGAGCACACGGGGGCGTTGGCAAAGGCGCGATCGAAGATGAGCCCTTCATTGCCCAGCCGCTCGAGGTTGGGCATGGGCGCGCCGTGGACCGGGTCGAAGAGGCGGACGAAGTGCCAGGCGTTGTCCTCGGAGGTGATCCAGAGGATGTTGGGACGTTTCGCGGCGGTCGCGCCGCTCAGCACGGATACGATGCTTCCGGGAAGGAGGAGGCAAAGAAACAGACGTCGGAGAAAGGACACAGGCATGTGTAATGACGGGGTTGCTGAAGCTGATCTGCCGGGAGCTTTTTGATAGCTGAAGAAGGCGGTTTTCGACAAGGCCCGGGGCCATGCATCGGCGAAAATCACCCGAAAGAGTGGGGGCGGAGTGCGAACGCCGAGGCACCATCGAAACGTGGTCGTGATTAGAATACAAAATGGGCGCAAAAAAAGGCCGGCACCAGGAAGGATGCCGGCCTGCGAAAAGACGGGAGGTCGGGGGATGCTCTATTTGATGGCGATCAATTCGACATCAAAAATGAGGGCCGCATTCGGCGGGATGTCGCCGACACCCTGGGCGCCGTAGGCGAGATCGGGTGGGACGAAGAGCCGCCATTTCGAGCCGACGGGCATGAGCTGGAGCGCTTCCACCCAGCCGGGAATGACGCGATTGACCGGGAAGGTGGCCGTCTCGCCGCGTTCGACGGAACTGTCGAAGACCGTGCCGTCGATGAGCGTGCCGTGATAGTGGACCTCCACCGTGTCGTTGGCGGAGGGGGTGGGACCGTCCCCGGCGGTGAGGATCTCGTATTGCAGGCCGGAGTCGGTGACGGTGACCTCCTCGCGCTGGGCGTTTTTCGCGAGCCAGGCTTTGGCTTCGTCGAAATTCTTGCCGGCGACTTGCTGGCGGGCGGCATCGGCCTTCGCCTGGAGCTGCAGCATGGCTTCGCGGATCGTGGCGTCGTCGAGGCGGGGTTCCGCGCCGGCGAGGCCATCGCGCAGTCCGGCAAGGAAGGCGGTCGTGTCGACGTCGAGCCCACCGCGGCTGGCGATGCTGCTGCCGACGTTCAGGCCGATGCCGTAGCTGGCTTTCTGGTCGGCAGTTTCGAGTGTTGGCGATTCGGACATGGTTTTATCGCAGGCGGTGAGCAGGAGCGCGGCGGCGCCGATCAGGCCGAGGACTCCCGGGATTTTCTTCTTCATCATAATCGTGGATTAAAAAGAGGTGGAGGAAATGAATCGGGCGACTCAGGCAGAGGCCCGGAGCAAGGGCAAGCGCGGGTTTGCCGAAGGCGCGCCGCCGAGGTGCGGCCGGGCGGGGTTCGGAGTTGGCGCGAGGCTCGCGTGTTTTCCGGCGCGTGAGTGGCGAGCCGAGCGGCGCTGCTCGGCCCCGGCGTTCTCGACGGGAGAGACGAAGGACGGCTGAGCCGGGGCGAGAGCGGGGGCGGCGGTCAGGGGGGCGGTGGATCGGAGTTGGAGAAAACAGCTTGCTCTCGGAGCGGACTGATAAGTATTAAATTTGAAACGTTAGCCCCTGTTTCAAAATGACCCTGCGTTGCCTTGCCCTGACGATTGGATTGAGCCTGTCCGTGCGCCTGATGGGGCAGACCTATTACGAAAACGATTTTGAGAGCGATACCGCCGGGGAGCAGCCCGGTGGTGACATCACCTTCTCACCGTCGTCGAACACCGCGACCAACGGGGCGATGGTGCTGGACGCGACGACGACGCCGGCGAGTCCGTTTCCGGGCAAATCGCTTTATGTTTATGATCTGGACGGCGATGGATCGGCGGGAACGCCGACGCATATGCGCTTCGCTTTCAATGGCGGGGCCAACGTCTCGAACGTGCGGGTGGACTTCGAGTTTCAGCGGGCCTTCGCGCCGGCGGATCCGAACGACAGCGACACGCGCATCCAGGTGGCGGTGGGGCGCGCGGGCGACAGCCTGAACAACTCGGACTTCCGACCGTTCGAGCTGCGGCTGCAGAACCGCGGCCAGATCGAGCTCAACCACCGCGACGGGACCACGACGGTAGGGGACTACCTCACGGACCAGGCGAACAAGATCACGCTGCTGCTCAACTCGCACGACACCGAGTCGGTGGCCTACGACGATCCTGACCTGGGTTCGGGCACGGTGGCGCCGAACACGGTGGTGCTGTTTCTCAACGGCACGCTGATGGGCAGCTATCCGTTCCACCAGACGCCGGACCCGGCGAATGCGCCGCAGATCGACTTCTACGCGGAGGACAACGATCTCGGGCAGATCGCCTTCTACCAGGACAGCAAGCGCCAGGGCGGCATCATCTTCGACAACCTGAAGATCAGCGCCATCGCCTCCGCCACGCCGCCTCCGGCTTCCGCCACGCTCTTTGCCGCCGATTTTGAGTCGGACACCGTCGGCAATCAGCCGGAAGGGCCCTACACTTTCTCTCCCGGCAGCAACACCGCCACGAATGGGGCCTACGTGATCG
>RFJS01000358.1 GCA_003694825.1 Verrucomicrobiota bacterium
ATGAAAGATGAATCCGAGGTAATCGGCGCCGATGGCATCGGCCGCCTCGGCGTCCACGAGAGAGCGCAGCCCGCAGACTTTGACCCGCACGCCGGCGATCATTGGAAGGCGTTGACCGATTCGATGACGCAGCCGACCTCCTCGTCGGTCAATTCCGGAAAGATCGGAAGGCTGAGCACGGTATCAGCGGCGGCTTCGGCGACGGGAAAGTCGCCGCGCGCGTGCCCGAGCCCGGCGAAGCACGGCTGCAGGTGCAGCGGGATCGGATAAATGATGTCCGTGCCGATGCCACGTGCCTGGAGATGGGCGCGCAAGGCATCCCGTCTCGGGTGACGAATGGTGAATTGGTGATACACCGACTCGCCCCGCTCCGGAACGACCGGCAGAACCAGATCGGGAAGGGACAGTTCGGCGAGGTAGCGCCGGGCGATTGCGCGCCGGCGGGCCGTCCAGGCTTCGAGCCGCTTCAGCTTCACGCCGAGCGCCGCCCCCTGAAAGCCCTCCATGCGGTAGTTATAACCCACGGCGTCGTGCCGGTAGCGAACCGTCGAACCGTGCACGCGGAGGGCCCGGGCCGTCTCGAGGATTTCCGGACGCCGCGAAAGGATGAGCCCGCCCTCTCCGCAGGCGCCGAGGTTTTTCGTGGGATAGAAGCTGAAGGTGCCGGCATCGCCGATGAGACCGACGGGGCGCCCGTCGCAGGTGGCGAGGTGCGCCTGCGCACAGTCTTCGATCACGGCCACCCCGTGCTTCGCCGCCACGGCCAGGATCTCATCCATCCGGGCGGACTGCCCGAAAAGGTGGGTGACGACCACGGCTTTCGTGCGCGGTGTGATCGCCGCTGCGAAGGCGGACGGATCGAGCGTGAAGGTCTCGGCTTCGATATCCGCAAACCGGATGCGCGCGCCGACATAGCTCGCCGTCCACGCCGAGGCGATGAAGGTAAACGCCGGGACCACCACTTCGTCATCCGGACCGATCTCGAGCGCACGCGCCACGAGGTGCAGCGCGCTGGTGCCGGAGTTCACCGCGACGGCGTCCTCCGCGCCCGCGAGGCGGGCGAAGGCGGTTTCGAAACGGAAGACGTCGTCGCCGAGGCAGAAGCGGCTGGCATCGTAGGTCGCGGCGATCGCCGCGAGAATCTCTTCGCGCAGAGCGCGGTTTTGGCGCGAGAGGTCGAGAAAGGGAACGTTCATCGCAGTTTTCTCACGAGGGCATCGATGAGCCCGTCGAGGCTGGCCTCCGCCGCCTCAAAATCCACCGGCATGCCGGCCTGCCGCATCGTCTCGCTGGTGATCGGACCGATGCTGCCGGCAAGCGGGCGGCGCGCCCCCGCCTCGAGACGCAGCGCCGCGGCCTGTTCGACGAATGATTGCACGCCCGAAGAGCTGGTGAAGAGGATGGCGTCGGCCCCATGGGTGCGGAAGTCGGCCGCCACGGGATCGTTGGCGAGATCGGTCTTTTCCGTGCGATAGACCGGGAAGGTATCCACGATCGCCCTCGCTTCGTCGAGCTTGCGCACGAGCACATCGCGGCCGAGGTTTCCGGTGACGACGAGCACCTTGGCGTGATCGAGGCTGCCGGTGGCGATGAGCGCCTCGGCGAGGGCCTCGGCCACGGCTTTCTCCGGCACGATCTCGACCTCGAGATGGTAGTCGCGGATGGCGCGGGCGGTCGCTTCGCCCACGGCGGCGATACGCATGACGCCAAGCGCGCGGATGTCACGGAATTCGCGGAAAAACTCGTCGAAGAAATGGCGCACGCCGTTGACGCTGGAGAAGACAAGCCAGTCGTAGCTGCCGATGCCCTCGAAGACCTCCTGGCGGATCTCCGGATTCACGTCGGCCTCGATGCGGACCATGGGCAGCTCGAGCACCGACGCGCCCAAGTTTTCGAGCTTCGCGGCCAGCTCGCCCGCACGCTCGCGGTTGCGCGTGACCACCACGCGCCGGCCGAGCAGCGGCCGCTTCTCAGACCAGGCGAGCTGCTCCCGGTAGCGGACAACCTCGCCGAGGATGACGATGGCGGGAGCTTCGACACCGGCGGCGGCCATGGCGTCGCCGAGCGTATCCAATGTCCCGGTGACGGTGCGCTGCTCCCCGAGGGAAGCCCACTGCACGCAGGCGGCCGGCGTCTCCGCCGCCATGCCCCCGGCTTTCAGCTCGGCGGCGATCTCGGCGAATCGCCCCACCCCCATGTAGATGCAGAGGGTGGCCTGCTTCAGGGCGCCGAGCGCGCGCCAGTCCACGCTGGCACCGGCCTTGCCCGGGGTCTCGTGACCGGTGACCAGCACCAGCGTCGAGGCGACTTCCCGGTGTGTGAGCGGGATGCCGGCACAGGCTCCGGCCGCGAGCGCGGCGCTGACGCCGGGAACGATCTCGAAGGGGATTCCCGCCTCGGCGAGCCGCCGGGCTTCCTCGCCGCCCCGGCCGAAGATAAACGGGTCGCCGCCCTTGAGGCGCACCACCCGGCGCCCGGCCCGGGCCTTCTGCACGAGCAGTTCGCTGATTTCCTCCTGGGTCACGGGGTGGTGGCCGGCGCGCTTGCCGACGGCGATGCGCTCGCAGTCGGCCCGGCAATGGCCGAGCAGCCGCCGATGCACGAGCCGGTCGTAGACGACCACGTCCGCGGTGCGGAGCAACTCCAGCCCCCGCAAAGTCAACAGGCCCGGATCACCCGGGCCCGCTCCAAGAAGAAAGACACGTCCTTCAGACATTGAATCCGAGTCGCTCAATGATGTCGCTGACTAGGGCGGCGGGCTGCAGCAGTTCCTCGTCGGTCACGGAGAAGCGCTGCAGGCCGCAGGCATCGTGGTAGACGTAGACGGCACTGCCATCGAAGTGCACGGCGAAGGCGGCGTGACAGCCGCCGCCGAGGGCGCGCAGGAAGCGGCGCTCGAGCCCCACGGCGCGGCCGGTCGGCACATCGAGCAAGGGCCGAAGAGTCTCGACCAGCTCCATGCGGCACTGCACGGCGATCGCCCCCTGCCCCACCGCCGGCACACACACCGCGAGCGGGAGGACCTGGAAACGCAGGCCGGGCCACTCGCTGATGCCGAGGCGCTCGAGACCGGCCGCAGCCAGGACCGTCGCTTCCGCGTAGCCCTCCGCGATCTTTTTCAGGCGGGTGTCGACATTGCCGCGGATCTCGAGGAAGTCGGCCTTGACGAACTGCCGCGAGAGCTGGGCGCGCCGCCGCGGACTGCCGGTGGCGATAGACTCCGGTTTGGTGACGCCCTCGCGCAGCACCATGACATCGCGGGCATCAGCCCGCGGCAGGTAGCCGGCGATGGCGAGGCCGGGCTTCATCTTCGCCGGAAGATCCTTGGCGCTGTGGATGGCGATATCGGCCCGGCCCTCGAGCAGGGCGTTCTCCAGCTCCGAGGTGAAGAGGCCCGCGCCGCCATGCTGCTCGAGCGACCAGCTCGCCTGGGCGTCGCCGGTCGTCACGAGTTTCTGGATATCGAATGAACAGCCGGGAAGGCGGCTCGAGAGAAACTCGACCGCCCGCTCGGTCTGCACCATCGCGAGCGGGCTTCCCCGCGTCGCGACGGTATAGGTCTGGGTGGACTCGCCCACGATAGGTGTCTCCTGCGAATCGCTGGTTCCGAGCAGCCGACGTCGGCCGCCTCAGTAGGCCGCCTGCGGTCCCCGCAGGTTCTTTTTCGCCATCCAGGGCATCATGTTGCGGAGGCGGCGGCCGGTCTTCTCGATGAGGTGGTTTTCCCCCTCCTTGAGCATGCGGTTGTAGTTTTTCAGGCCGCTCTTGTATTCCTTGACCCACTCGCGGGTGAATTTGCCCGTCTGGATCTCCTTGAGGATTTTCTTCATCTCGTTCTTCACGCGCTGGTTGATCACGCGCTTGCCGCGGGTGAGGTCACCATACTTCGCGGTTTCGGAGACGGAGAAACGCATGCCGGAGATGCCGGATTCGTAGATGAGGTCGCAGATGAGCTTCAGCTCGTGGAGACACTCGAAGTAGGCCATCTCGGGCTGGTAGCCGGCCTCGACGAGCGTCTCGAAGCCCGCGAGGATGAGCTCGGCGGTGCCGCCGCAGAGGACGGCCTGTTCGCCGAAGAGGTCGGTTTCACACTCTTCCTTGAAGGTGGTCTGGATGACACCGGCGCGGGTGGAGCCGATGCCCTTGGCCCAGGCGAGGGCGAGCTTCTTTGCCTTGCGGGATTTGTTCTGCTCGACAGCGATGAGGGCCGGCATGCCCTTGCCCTCGGTGTAGAGGCGGCGGACCATGTGGCCGGGACCTTTGGGCGCGACCATGATCACGTCGATGTCGGGATGCAGGTCGATGAGCTTGAAGTGGACGGCGAGGCCGTGGGTGAAGAGCAGCGCCTTGCCCTTCTCGAGATTGGGAAGGATGTCCTTCTCGTAGACCTCGGGCTGCTTCATGTCCGGCAGACCGACCATGATGACGTCGGCGCGGCGGACGGCCTCGTCGGTGTCATAGACCTTGAAGCCGTGCTTCTTCGCGACCTCGCGCGACTTGCTGCCTTTGTAGAGGCCGATGATGACGTCGCATCCGCTGTCTTTCAGGTTGAGCGCGTGCGCGTGGCCCTGGGAGCCGTATCCGAGCACGGCGAGCGTCTTGTTTTCGAACACGCCGAGATCGGCGTCCTTGTCGGTGTAGACTTTAGCTGGCATGAATCAGTTGTTGGATGAAAGCGGGGGGGTTGTGCGGGGAGCGTCAGCGTGCCGATAACCAGGCGGGATACGGAGGCTCGTCAGCGGCGCATGGCGAGCTTGCCGGTGCGGGAGAGCTCGAGGATGCCGAAGGGTTCGACGAGCTTGAGGAAGGCGGCTGTCTTTCCCTCGTCGCCGGTGAGCTCGATGATGACCGAGTCGGTGGCGACGTTGATGATCTTGGCCCGGAAGATATCGGTGATCTGAATGATCTCGGAACGGGTGCGGGAGTCGGCCTTGAGCTTGACGACGATCAGCTCGCGCTCGACGGCCTCGCCGGTCTTGAAGTCGACGACCTCGATGACGTTGATGAGCTTGAGCAGCTGCTTGTTGATCTGATCGAGGGTGGCGTCATCGCCACGGACGACCGCGGTGATGCGGGAGAGCTTGCGGTCGTGAGTGGGCGCGACATTCAGCGAGTGGATGTTGAAGCCGCGCCCGGAAAACATGCCGGCGATGCGCGCGAGCACGCCGAACTTGTTTTCCACCAAAACCGAGATCGTATGGCGCTGAACGGGTTTGTCTGCTTCCTGAGAAATTGAACTGGACATCGTCTGGGTGGCAAAAGGCTGCCGCAGCGATTGCTGCTGGTGGACGCCGAGGGATTCGAACCCCCGACCCCCTCGGTGTAAACGAGATGCTCTAACCAACTGAGCTAGGCGTCCGGAAAAGGCGCAGAAAAGCAAACCCCGGGCGCGGGGAGCAAGGATTTATTGGCCGCAGGCCGCCGTCGCAAGGCCCCCTCGGCGCGAACCGGCGGCCGGCACGGAGGCGACACACGCCCCACCCGCGCCATTCACCCGCCCGCGCGCCGCTCCGGGCACGTTGCCGGAACGGAAAACACTGCGAAGGGAGCCGCCTCCAGGCGCAGGCGATCCGCCTCCATCCGCATGCGCCGCACTTCCAGTCGGTCGCCATCGATATCCACTGCGAGGGCACCGAGCGGCGGGACGAGCGAACCGGTGTTGATCACGTGTCGCCCCCGCACCAGCCATGCCCCGGGGCGATGGGTGTGCCCGACCACGACGACCCGCGCCTCCGGGCGATAGGTTTCGGCGATCGCCGCCGCAGCAGCCGGCGTGCGGCGCCATGCCTTGAGGATCTCGTCGACACGGCGCAGCGACCAGAGAAACCGCAGCCGCCGCTTCCACGGATGCGAGGAACGAAGCGGGTAACGCGGGGAAAGGTCGCGAATGTTCAGGATGGCGCGCTTGCAGACGGCCAGGCGCGTATCCAGAGAGTGGCGCCGCTGCGCCGGCTCGGCGGCGAGGAGCCGCGCCTGCTCTTCGCGATACCAGCGAGCCTCCCATCCCCAGGGTGCCATCTCGGGAAACATGATGTCACCGTGCGTGACGAGCACGGCGCCAGCGGCGAGCTCCAGGTAGGTGTGCGCGCCGAAGTCCGGATCGTGGTTGCCCGAAATGATGATGAGCCGATCGCCAAACGGCGCCGCCCAGGCCTCGAACTCGGCCTTGCGCTCGCGGGTGTGCGCATCGACATCGAGGAAACGCGTCTCCAGGGTGTCGCCGTTGAAGACGACGCGGTCCACGCCGTCGAACAGCGGCGCGAGCGCATCGAGCCGACGCAGGCGGCTGCCGTGCTCGGCATAGTGAAGATCGGAGACGATGCGTATTCTCACGTTGGACACAGAGGAAAAGGAACGGGGAGGCGCAAGCGCGCACCTCCCCGTGAAATAATCGGCACCGACCGCCCCGGCCTTCACGGCGCCCGGGCAAACCGGCGGGCATTTCCGGCTTCGCCCGAAACGCGGGGGGCGCGGGCGAAACACGCGAAGGCCTCAGCTTGCCGGCTGGGACAAGAGCAGGCCGTCGGCCACGACCGCCTCGGCGATCTCGACGGCATTGAGCGCCGCGCCGCGCCAGAGCTGATCGCCCACGACCCAGAAGGCCAGGCCGTTGTCCAGAGCACTGTCCTTGCGGAACCGGCCCACGCCACACTTCTCGCGCTCAGCGAACTCGAGCGGCAGCGGATAGCGGTTGTTCGCCGGGTCGTCGACGAGCTCGGCATCCTCGAACGCCTCGATGGCGCGGCGGGCGGCCTCGACGTCGACCGGCTTCTCGAATTCGGCGAAGATGGCGATCGAATGGCAGCGCATGACAGGCACACGAACGCACGTCGTGGACACCTTCAGGTCCGTAAGGCCGAGGATCTTGCGCGCTTCGTTGAGCATCTTCATCTCCTCGCGCGTATACCCGTCGTCGAGGAAGACATCGACGTGCGGCAGAAGATTGAAGGCGATGGGATACGGATAAACCTCCGGCTTCGCCTCGCGTCCCTCGGCGTAGGCCTTGACCTGAGCCTCGAGCTCAGCCATCGCCTGCGCCCCCGAGCCGGAAACGGCCTGGTAGGTGGCGGCGAAAAAGCGTTTCAGCCCGAAAGCCTGGTGCAGCGGCGCCAACCCCATCAGGGCGATCGCCGTCGAGCAATTCGGGTTGGCGATGATGCCCTTGTGCTCCCGGATGGCGTCGCGGTTTACGCTCGGCACGACCAGAGGCACTTCCGGATCCATCCGGAAGGCGGAGCTGTTGTCGACGACGACGCAGCCGCGCTTCACGGCCTCGGGCGCGAGCGCCCTGGAGATGCCGCCACCGGCGCTGAAGATGGCGACGTCGAGATCTTCGAAGACCTCGGGCTTTGCCTCCTCGATCGTCCAGGTCTTGCCCGCAAAGGTGATCGTCTTGCCCGCGGAACGCGCGGAGGCATAGAGGCGGATCTCGTCGCACGGGAATTCCCGCTCGACGAGCAGCCTGATAAGCTCTTGACCGACGGCTCCGGTGGCACCGACGATCCCGACTTTGCTGGCTCGATTGGAGTTCATGACAAACGGATGGAAACGGATCATCGAAAAGTGTGAGGAGGTCGGGATCAAGCCGACATCCCGCGGGCTTTACGTTTCGATTCCGCGCCAGACGATGCAGTTCTACCGCGACGGCAAGCTGGTGAAGGCCTATGTCGTCTCCACATCGAAACGCCCGCCGAGCACGGTGGACGGTTCGCTCGGCACCCCGCCCGGGCTGCACGCCATCGCCGACCGCATCGGCGCGGGCCAACCGCCGGGCATCGTCTTCAAGGGCCGCGTGCCCACCGGGTTTCATTTCAACGAGATCCTCGATCGCATGGGGGTGGACGAGGCCAACCTCATCACCACCCGCATCCTTCGGCTCAAGGGCCTCGAGGCCGCGAAGAACCAGGGGCCGGGCGTGGACAGCTACGAGCGCTTCATCTACATCCACGGCACCAACCGCGAAGACCGGCTTGGCCAGCGGCAGAGCGCCGGTTGCATCCTCATGGGCAACCTCGACATCATCGAACTGTTCGAGGAAGTCCGCACGGGCGATCTGGTATTGATCGACCTGTAGGCGCGAAGGGCGCCGCACTGCCGGGAGGAGCGAAGCCCCGGCCGGCGTGCTCAGTGCATCACGACCGAGGTGCCCTGCCCCATGAGCACGCGGACGCGGTCACCGTCGAGAAAGCCGCCTTTTTCCTTCTCCTGCACGACGACGATCGTCTGGCCATTGTCGAGCGCGATGGTGATTTCCCAGGCGGGCTTTTTCGTGACCTCCTTCTGCACCTGCTCCCCGACGATCGCACCGGCCACTCCGCCGGCCGCCGTCGCGATGCGCCCGCCGACTCCGCTCCCCACCCCGCTGGCCGCCGCTGCACCGACAGCGCCGCCACCCCACCGGCCGATGGCATTGGCCTCGCCATCGATCACCACATCGCGCACGCCCACCACGGTGCCCAGCTCGACACGCATGGCCCGGTTGGCCTGGCCGGGCGCGTAAACCGTGCGTCCGCCCGACTGCACGCAGGCGGGCGCCAGCAGAAGGGTGACAGCGGAGAGAAGGATCATCGCGGACGGCTTTATCGCTTTCATGGTGGAGAGCTTGCTTGCAGGGGTCCCGATCGGCTTCAGGAAGAGACGCCCCGGCACCGCGCCGCGGTTCAGACACACCGGCAATATGGCGGCGGTTTCCCGAACCG
>RFJS01000042.1 GCA_003694825.1 Verrucomicrobiota bacterium
CCGATGGTATCCTGCCTGGGCATCGAGTCGCGGCCACCACGACGCAGCCGCCTCCGTCACGCCACCTTCCGCCGCCGCGATCGCCGCCCGGGCGCTCTCAATCGCCGGATGGCCGGCCTCGGCCAGGCGCAGGCAGGCCTCGAGAGTGAGCGGCGCCTCCGCCTCCGCCGCCACCTCGCCGCCCCGGGCGCGCCCACACGCCCCCGCGAAAAACGCCGCCACCACAACGGCCATGAGATGCGAAATCCGTTTTGTATCCATTTTTTCGACCTCCTTTTCAAACCACCCTCTTGCGGAACCGCGAGATGGCGAACAGCTGCACGAGCACACCGATGAGCAACAGCGCCACCAGCTGCGGCCAGAGCACATCAGCCCCCACGCCCTTGAGAAAAATGCCGCGGATGACCACGAGCACGTGCCGCAACGGATTGGCCAGCGTGACCCACTGCACCGGCTCCGGCATGCTGTCGATCGGATAGACAAACCCCGAAAGCAGCATCGCCGGAAAGAAGAAGAAAAACGTCGTCATCATCGCCTGCTGCTGGGTGCTCGACACGGTGGAGATGAACAAGCCGATGCCCAGCGTGCTGAGGATGAACAGCCCCATCCCCAGCAGAAGCAGCGCGAAACTCCCCCGGATCGGGATCCCGAACCATCCCACCCCGACCACCGTCACCAGCCCCACATCGACAAGGCCGATCACGGCAAACGGAAGACTCTTCCCGAGGATGAACTCCGATCGGCGTATCGGCGTGACCATGACCTGCTCGATCGTCCCGACCTCCTTCTCCCGCACGATCGCCATGCTGGTGAGCATGAGCGTCACCAGCATCACGAGAACCGCCATGATGCCCGGCACGAAATAGTTCCGGCTCGTCAGGTCCGCGTTGAACCAGGCACGCTCGCGCAACTCCACGCCGGGCCCGACGCGGCCTGCCGTCGCCCCGGCGCGCGCCTCGAGCACGACACCGGAGATTCGCGCAACCACCTGCCGGCTGTAGCCGAGAATCAGGCTTGCCGTATTCGAATCCGATCCGTCGAGGATCAACTGCACCGGCGCCGGCCGGCCCGCCCCGAGCGCTTCGCCAAACCCCGAGTTGATGCGCAAAACCCCCGAGGTCTCGGCCGCATCCAGCCGATGTCGCGCCTCCGCCCAATCCCGCGTCCACCCGACAGCCCGAAAATAGGGCGAGCCCAGAAACGCGCTCACCACTTCCCGGCTCGCCGGGGTATTGTCCAGGTCCATGACCACGAGCCGCGCATCGCGCACATCCATCGTCACCGCGTATCCAAAGATCAAGCACTGAATCACCGGAACCCCGAAGATCACCAGGCGCATGCGCGGATCGCGAAAGACGATCTTGAATTCCTTGCGCAGAATCTGCAGCACCCGTTCCCACATGATCATGCGATGCGTTTGCGGAAGCGCCAGATGGCCACTGCGTTGACCAACAGGGCAAACCCCAGCAGAAACAAGACATCCCGCCACAAGACCCCTGCCCCGATTCCCCGCAGAAAGATCCCCTTGACCAGCGCCACGTAATAACGCGCCGGCACGATGTAGGTGATCGGCTGCACCGCCTTCGGCATGTTCGCGATCGCAAACATGAACCCCGAGAGGAGAAAGGCCGGCAGAAACGTCGAAACCATCGCCATCTGGCTGGCCAGCAACTGGCCGCGCGCCACCGCGCTGATCGCGATGCCCTGCCCCAACGTCCCCGCGATAAAGACCCCCGAGACCAGCATGATCTCCGCCACGCTCCCCCGCAGCGGCACATCGAAAACGAACACCGCCATCGATACGGCAATGGCGACATCCAGCATCCCGATCGCGAAATAGGGGACGAGTTTGCCGACGATGACTTCGACGGGCTTCACCGGCGTAGAGACGAGTTGCTCCATCGTCCCGCCTTCCCACTCCCGGGCAATGGTCAGCGAGGTCAGCAGAGCGGCAATCAATCCGAGAATGACTGCCGCGAGGCCCGGAATGATGAAGTTTTTCGATTCGAGATCCGCGTTGAACCAGACTCGCGGGCGCAAATCGACCGGCGCATCCACCGGGGCTCGCGCGCCCGCCGCCCGCCGCAAGCGTTCACCGAACTGCGTCGCGACACCCCGGGTATAGCCGAGCACGATCGAAGCCGTATTCGAATCCGCCCCGTCCACGATGGCCTGCACCCGCCCCCGGCGCCCGGCCCCGACCGCCTCGCCGAATCCCCTCTCGATCACGAGCCCGAGACGCGCCTCGCCCCGATCGATCGCCCGGACGAGCGCCTCACGCCCGGAGACGAAAGCGAGCAGTCGGAAATAGCGCGAAGCCTCAAATTGCGCGATCAGCTCCCGGCTCGCCGGCGTCCGGTCCTGGTCCCACACGACGAAGCGGACATCGTCGACATCGAGCGTGAGCGCGTATCCAAAGATCATGATCATCAGCATGGGAATACCGATGGCGAGCCCGAGACTCCGGGGATCCCGCACCACGTGCAGGCTCTCCTTTCGCGCAATGGCAATGGTGCGCCGCAAGTTCATCTCCCTTTTCCCTCCTTCACCCCGGATTCCCGCCGCGACCTCTCTTCGACAAGAGAGACAAAGACATCCTCGAGCGACGGCACCGCCGACGCCACCTCCACCGGCGCGAAGCCCGCCGCCTCCAGCCGGCTGCGAATCATCGCGGCGACCTCACCGTCCCCATCCACGACCGCATGCAATCCCGCTCCAAACAGCGCCACCTCCCGCACGCCCGGCAGCCGCTCGAGCATCCGCATGGCCTCGAAGGGGCGGCGACAGTTGATCTCGAGCACGGTCCCGCGCATGTGATCGCGCTTGAGTTCGGTCGGCGTTCCGGCAGCCACGATGCGCCCCCGGTCGATGATGGCGAGACGGTCACAATACTCGCTCTCCTCGAGGTAGTGCGTGGTCACGAAAACCGTCGTCCCCGCCGCCGCCATCTCCTGAATGAGCGTCCAGAAAGCGCGCCGGCTGGCGGGATCGACCCCCGAGGTCGGCTCGTCGAGAAACACGATCGGCGGCTCGTGCAGCACGGCGCAGCCGAGAGCGAGCCGCTGCTTCCAGCCCCCGGGCAGGTGGGCGGTGCGGGTGCGGCGGTGCCCCTGCAGGCCGGCCATCTCCAGCACCCAATCCTTGCGGGCCTTTTTCCGGTTTCGCGCCACGCGGTAGATGCCGCTGAAGAAATCGATGTTCTCCTCGACCGTCAGTTCGTCATACAACGAGAACCGCTGGCTCATGTAACCGATGCGCGATTTGATCCGTTCGGTCTCCGTAACCATATCGAAGCCCGCGACGCGTCCCCGCCCGGCCGTCGGTGCGAGCAACCCGCAGAGCATCCGAATCGTCGTCGATTTGCCCGCCCCATTTGGTCCCAGAAAACCGAATACCTCTCCCGCCCGAACCGCAAAGGAGATGCCCGCCACCGCGACGAACTCTCCGAAACGCCGCTCGAGATTCTCGGCCTCGACGACGACCGCGCTGTCCGCATCCCGTCTCATCACGCCTGCGCCTCCCCCGCCTCACGGCGGGCATTCGCAACTCCCGCCAGCACGCCGAGAAAAACGGTTTCAAGCGACGGCCGGATCGGCCGCACCGCAGCCTCCGCAAACCCGCCCTGCCCGAGCACCCGGCGAATGGCCGGCTCATCGTCGCCCGCCAGGGCGAGCTGCAGGCGGTCGCCATACGCGGCCACGAGCGCCCCGGGCAGGACCGCCCGCAGATGCCGCGCCAGCGCCCGCGGATCGACGCCCACGATCTCCCAGGTAACCCCCGGCAACAAGGCGCGGATCTTCTGCACCGTCCCCTGCGCCAGGACCCGGCCGCGATCCAGCAGCGCGAGCCGTGTGCACCGCTCGGCTTCATCGAGATAGGCGGTGCTGACAAACACCGTGACCCCGTCGTGCGCGAGCCGGTTGAGCACACGCCAGAACTCGCGGCGCGAAACCGGATCGACACCGTTGGTCGGCTCGTCGAGGAGCAAGACTTCCGGCTGGTGCACGAGCGCACAGGCGAGACCGAGTTTCTGCTTCATCCCGCCGGAGAGCCGGCCGGCAAGCCGCCGGCGAAACGGCGCGAGGCCGGTGAACGCCAGAAGCTCTTCGATCCGCGAATGCATGTCCGCGCGCGGCACGCCGTAGAGATCCGCGTAAAAACGGATGTTTTCCTTCACACTGAGATCTGGATACAGACCGAAACGCTGGCTCATGTAGGCGATGCGTTCCTTCACCCGCTCGGGCTCGCGCACGACGTCGCAA
>RFJS01000359.1 GCA_003694825.1 Verrucomicrobiota bacterium
TTCCGACGACTCGGCCTCCCCGGTCGGCGCCTCCGCGTCCGCCGCCGCACTTTCCGCCTCCTGCCCCCCGGCCGCCGACACCGCCTCCGCCGACGGTGCCTCGACACTCGCGGCGCTTCCCGAAGAAGGCTCTTGCGCGACTGCCGCCATCGGGGCCGCAGCCTTCTCGATGGCATGGCCCGGCTTCTCGCCGACCGGCGCATCATCGATACGCCGCAGCCGCCCGTCCTCGCCCGCCGCGTAACGGGTGCCATCGCGCGCGGTAATCACATTGCCGTCGCTGCGATTCGTCCGCACCACCATGCCATCTTCAAACTCCACGCGGACTCCCCCGGGAAAGACGGCCACGGTCCGTTCCCCCCGCCGCATCTCCGTCACGGGTTTACCCAGTGCGGCAATCACCTCATCCCGGCTCTGCCCGGGCGCCACCGCGCCGGCGCCCTCTCCGCCGACAGCCGCCAGCGCCATCACGATGAAAGCCGCAAACGCGATCCACGCCGCCATCCGTCCGCGCCCGCAACCGAAAGACGTATCTGGGTTTCTGTTCACAATACCCACCCTAATCGGCGGCGGCACGCGCCCCCTTCACCGCCGACACCGCGCCCGCGCTCTTCACTCCGGCACGAGCGATCCATCCTGGCCTCCGCACACGCGCCGCTCCGAATCCTCCCTTGCACCCGGCCCGTCCATCGAAAACGATACGCCGGATGTCCTTGCTGCGGGCCCGAGACCTTTCGAAACGATTCGGTGAACTCAAGGCTGTCGACGGCGTCTCGCTTACCGTCGAATCGGGAGAGATCTACGGCTTGCTCGGCCCCAATGGCGCGGGAAAGACCACCACGCTCTCCATGATCTGCGGACTGCTCGCCCCCGACTCCGGCGAGGTGCGCATCGATGGAAAAAGTTTCCACGAACACCCCGGCGAAGTTCGCCGCGCCATGGGCGTCGTCCCCCAGGAAATCGCGCTCTACAAAGAGATGTCCGGCCGGGAAAACCTCGAATTCTGGGGCCGCATCGCTGGCATCTCCCGCCGCGACGCCCGCACCCGTGCCGCCGAACTGCTCGATGCGCTCGGCCTCGCCGACCGTGCCGACGATCCGGTGAAAAACTACTCCGGCGGAATGCAGCGCCGCATCAACCTCGGATGCGCGCTCATGCACCGCCCTCGCCTGCTCCTGCTCGACGAGCCCACCGTGGGCATCGACCCGCAGGCCCGCGCCAATATCCTCGATTTCATCCGTGGACTCGTCGCCGACGGCATGGGCGTGCTCTACACCACCCACTACCTCGAAGAAGCTGAGACGCTCTGCCACCGCATCGGCATCATCGACCACGGCCGCCTTCTCGCCGAAGGCACGCTCGAAGAGCTTAAGCGTCACGGGGGCGAGACCGACCTCTTCGCCGTCGAGGGCGATTTCAACGGCGCCGACCCTGCGGCCTGGGACGGGTTTGCCGAGGCCTTTCGCATCATTCAGCAAACCGAGCGCTCCCTCACCGTCGCGCCGCTCGGCGATCCTGATCCGGCCCGCTGCCTCAAAGCCCTCCTCAATCTGCCGGTGCGCGTCGAAAACGTCACCGTCAAGCGGCCCAGCCTCAATGAAACCTTCCTGCGCCTGACCGGCCGCGAACTGCGCGAATAGTCGCGCTTCGCCGTCTGTCGCCGTGCCGCACCCGATCCCGTCAACCGCCCGGCCCGTCGTCCCCGCCATGCTTCTCACCCTGCTCGCCAAGGACATCCGCCGCGCCGCTCGCAACCCCGTCCGGTGGCTCATCCCGCTCGCCATCCCGATCCTCATCACCGCCCTCATCGGCATCGCCTTCAGCCCCCGCAGCGGCGGGGGCACCCTCGGCACGATCCGCATCGCCGTCGTCGATGAAGACACCGGTCAGCTCGGCCAATTTCTCGGCAACATGCCGCCGCGGCCCGGCGGTGACGACATGCCCTTCCAGCTCGAGACACGGCTTCTCTCCCGCGAGGCCGCGCTGCGCGAAGTCAACAACAACGAAATCGCCGCGGTGATCATCATCCCCGACGGGTTTCTCGACGCCTGGCTGCGCCGCGACGGCACCGCCACGATCGAAGTCATCAAAAACCCGGCCCAGGCCATTCATCCCGCCATCGTCGAAGAGGGCGTCACCACCCTCGCCACCCTGATGCACGCCGCCTCTCAGATCCTTGGCGACGACCTTCTCGCCTGGCGCGGCCTCCTCGAGGGCGACGCCGACCTCGCCACACGCGTGCTGCGCGCCGCCGACCTCCTCAAACAGGCCGGAGAACGCCTCGAGCCGCTCCGCGACTACCTCTCGCCCCCGCTCGTCACCTGGCACCAGCGCGAGGACCTCCCGGCCGCCGACTCCGGGGAAAGCGCCGGCGAGAGCACCGACCCCTTCAACCTCTTCGGCTACCTGCTCATCGGCATGGCCGCCATGTTCCTGCTCTACATGGCCGACAACGCCATGCGCGACCTCTATCGCGAACTCGAGCACCACACCCTCGCTCGGTATCAGACACTCCACGCCGGGCTCGGCGTCATGCTCGCCTCCAAGGTCCTCTTCGCCGTCGTCATGCTCCTCACCGGCGCGGCCATCCTCTTCCTCGGCGGCAGCCTCGCCTTCAGCATCCACTGGGAGCGCCCCCTCGTGCTCACCGCGCTCACGCTCAGCTACGCGCTCTTCGCCGCCGGCTTCCTCGGCCTCGTCGCCGCCCTCGCCGGAAGCGAGCGGCGCGCCGACCGGTTCAACAACATCCTCGTCATCACCCTGGCCCTCGCCGGCGGTTGCATGTTTCCACCCGACGGCCTTCCGGCCTTCATCCGCGAAGGGATCATGCCGTGGATGCCCACCGCGTGGTATGCCATGAGCGCCCGCGGCATCCAGCTCGGCGTCGTATCCACAGAATGGATTTCCGCCGTCGTCCGGCTCGCCGGCGTGGGCGCTCTCACCGCGGCGTTGGCCGCCACGCTCTTCCATCGTCGCCTCAGCAGGGGAATACGCGCATGAACAACATCGTGCTCATCGGCTGGACCAACACCCGGCTCTTCCTTCGCGACAAGGGCTCGTGGGTGTGGCTCTTTCTCATGCCGCTCACCTTCGTCGGCTTCATGGGATTCGCCGTCCGGGCACCCTCCGGACCGGCCGAAGCCCGCCCGGCCGTCCTCATCGACAATCGCGACGAAGGCTTTCTCGGCCGGATCTTCCTGCGTGAGCTCGGGGAGCAGGGGCTGCGTGTCCTCTCCCCCGATGCCGCTGCCGACGACGCCCCCCGCGGCATCGTCATCCCGCCCGACTTCACCGCGCGCGTCCTCGCCCACAAGCAGGCCAGCCTCGAGTTCTTCGACAGCGGCGGCGATACGCCCGACAAGGAAGATTTCCTCGTCGGCGCGCGCCTGCTTCGCGCCGTCATCGCCTTGAACGGACATCTCGCCGAGCACGCCGTCGCCCATCCCGGCGAGCCGCCGACGGAGGCCGGCCTGGCCGCCCTTCTCGAGTCTCCGCCCAGCGTGTCGGTTCACGCTACCCACGCCGGCCGCCGGCCACGGCCGGTTGGATTCGCCTTCTCGCTGCCGGGCAACCTCGTGATGTATCTTTTTCTCAATACGCTCATCTTCGGGGGCGCCGCCGTGGCCGAACAGCGGCGCAGCGGCGTGCTGCGCCGCATGGCCATCCATGCCACCACGCGTGCCGAACTGCTCTACGGCACGATCTTCGGCCTGATGCTGCTCGCCGCCGTGCAGGTGGCTTTTCTGCTCGCGGTCGGGCAGTTTGTCCTCGGCGTGGACATCGCTCACAGCCTGCCGGGCATCGTGCTCACGCTCATCCTCTTCTCGTGGGTGGCCGCTTCTCTCGGCGTGCTCATCGGTTTTCTCGTCACCGGTGAGGAGAAGGTCGTCGGCATCTGTCTCGCCATCGCCCTGCCCGCCGCTGCGCTCGCCGGCTGTTGGTGGCCCCTTGAGTTCGCCCCGGCTTTCCTTCAACACGCCGCGCTGGCCGTCCCGACCGGCTGGGCACTTCGGGCCCTGCACCAACTCATCACCTTCGGCGCCGGAATCAGCCAGATCACGACCTCTCTCGGCGCCCTCGCCGCCTTCGGCATCGCCGCCAATTTTGCCGCCCTCCGTTTTTTCCGCATCTGAACGGGAAGGCGCGCCCGAGAGTGCGGAGGCAAAACTCGAAGCCTGCCGCCGGACCGCGCTCATGCCCGCCGGCCAGGCGGGCCGCGGGCGGTGAAGTTCAAATCTCATACAACCATTCTCAATTCACCGATGTTGCCTTCGCGCGCGGCTCCCGGTGCTCTTTTCCGAGCCACTTTCCGACGTACTCATGAGAGAAAAGCCCGTGCCCGACCCGAAAACGACATCCGTGCCCTCGCGCCCCGCGTTCGACGCCCGCGTGAAGGCCGTCCGCGAAGCCCACGAAAAGTTCCTCAATCGCCCCAACCCGGTCGACCCGACATGGGACAACGGCGTCTTCGAACGTTTCCAGCATCCTGTCGTGACCGCCCGCCACACGCCGCTCGAGTGGCGCTATGATTTCAACTACGAGACCAACCCCTTCTTCATGGAGCGGCTCGGCATCAACGCCACGCTCAATCCCGGGGCTTTCTACTGGGAAGGAAAAGTCCACCTCGTCGTCCGGGTCGAAGGCTATGACCGCAAGAGCTTCTTCGCCATCGCCGAAAGCCCGAACGGCATCGACAACTTCCGCTTCTGGGACGAGCCGTGCGACATCCCTGAGATCCCGGGCGAGACCAACCTCTACGACATGCGCGTCACCTTCCATGAGGACGGCTGGATCTATGGCGTGTTCTGCGCGGAATCCAAAGATCCAGACGCCCCTCCGGGCGATCTCTCCTCCGCCGTCGCCCAGGCCGGCATTGTGCGCACCAGGGATTTCCAAAAGTGGGAGCGCCTCCCCAATCTGAATACACCCGCCTCTCAACAGCGCAATGTCGTGCTGCATCCGGAGTTCGTCGATGGCCAATACGCGTTCTACACCCGCCCGATGGACGGCTTCATCGACGTCGGCAGCGGCGGCGGCATCGGCTGGACGCTGTGCCCGGACATCACTACCGGCAAAACCGGCCCGGAGACGATCATCGACGCCCGCGCCTACCATACGATAAAGGAAAGCAAGAACGGCCAGGGCCCGGCGCCGATCAAGACGGCTGAGGGCTGGCTCCATCTCGCCCACGGAGTCCGCGCCTGTGCCGCCGGCCTGCGCTATGTCCTCTATATGTTCATGACCTCGCTGGACGATCCCTCGAAGGTCATCGCCCGCCCCGGCGGGTATTTCCTCGCCCCCTACGGCGATGAGGGCTTCGGAGACGTATCCAATGTCACCTTCTCCAACGGCTGGGTACGGCTTCCAGACGACACCGTCCTGATCTACTACGGCGGCTCCGACACCCGCTGCTACGTGGCCCGCAGCAGCGTCGCCCAACTCGTCGACTGGTGCCTCCACACTCCCGAGGACGCCCTGACCACCCGCGGCTGCGTCGATCAGCGGCTCGCCCTCATCCGCGCCAACCGAAGCGTCCTCGGCGGACGGCAGTGAACGAGGGGTGCGTCTGCGCCCGCGCCTGCCCGATGCGCCCGGCGGCCACCGCCCCCGCGCGTTCAAACGTTTCGCAGGCACAAACCCTCGCGATCGCGTCCACGGCCGAGAGAGTGGCCCCATGATTACCCGCCTCGCCCACGTCTGCCTCAAGACCGCGCAGTTCGACGCCATGGTCCGCTTCTATCGCGACACGCTCGGCCTGCCCGTGAAGTTCACCTTTATCAACAAGGCCGGCGACCTCTTCGGTTGCTACTTCGATGCGGGCGAAACGACCTTCATCGAACTGTTCGATCAGGCCGGCGCCGACGTCGAATGGGGCGGCGGCACCGATCCTCTCCAGCCCAACGCCAACACGTTCTATCAGCACTTCTGCTTTCAGGTCGACGACCTCGACAGCTACCGCAAACGCCTCCTCGACGCGGGCCTCGAGGTCACCGACATCCACGTCGGCCTCGACAACTCACGCCAGTGCTGGATTAAGGATCCCGACGGCAACGCCATCGAGCTGATGGAATACACGCCCACCAGCAAGGAGATCCAGCCCGGCCACGACCCCGGTCCGCTCGCCGGCCGATAAGGCTGAGCGATCGCCAGGAGATCTCCGCAGGCCCGCTCCACCCGAAAGCGGAGCCCACATCGCCGGTGCCGGCCACATCTGGCGCCGAAGCCCGAATAAATCCCTCCGCGCAGTTGCGATCCACTCCGCGGCTCGTATGAACACGCGCTCGTCCCATGCATCAGATTCGCTCCTCTCTCTTTTTCCTTTCGCTTATCATTTCATCGACGGCGCCCCTCCTCGCCCAGAACCGCATCGGCACCGGCTCGGCCGACGCGCTTTACAAGACCTACTGCGCCACCTGCCACGGCCAGAACCTCGAAGGCGGCCAGGGCAGCTCCCTCATCGACGACGTCTGGAAATACGGCGCCACCGACGATGCCATCGCCCGCATCATCGCCGAGGGCGTGCCCGACCAGGGCGTGGTGCCGTGGAAGGCGGTGCTCTCCCCCGAGCAGATCCGCTCGCTCGTCATCTACATTCGCGAAAAGACCCAGCTTGCCCGCTCCGGACAGCTTGCCGAGCGCCTCACCCCGCGCGATGGCGTTTTCAAGACCGAGACGCACGCTTTCAGGCTGCGTGAAATCGTCTCGGTCAACGGCATCCTCTGGTCGATGGCCTTTCTCCCCGATGGCTCGATCCTGCTCGCCCAACGCGACGGGCCGCTGTGGCGCTTCGTCGATGGCGAGAAGCGCCGCATCACCGGCACGCCCGAGGTATGGCAGCACGGGCAGGGCGGCCTCATGGAGATGGCGCTTCACCCCGACTACGCCGAGAACGGGTGGATCTACCTCGGCTACAGCGAAAATATCGGAGCCAGGGAAAATGGTCGCGAGGCCGGCATGACCGCCGTCGTCCGGGGTCGGATCCGCGATGACCGCTGGGTTGACCAGGAGGAGATCTTTCACGTCCCCGGCGAGTTTCACACCAGCGCCGGTGTCCACTTCGGCACCCGTTTCGTCTTCAAGGACGGCTACCTGTTTTTCGGCATCGGCGACCGCGGCCGCATGCACATGGCCCAGGATCTCTCACGGCCCAACGGAAAGATCCATCGCATCCACGACGACGGCCGCATCCCGACCGACAACCCTGTCTACAACCGGCCCGGCGCCTTCAAGTCCATCTGGTCCTATGGCCACCGCAATCCTCAGGGCCTGGACATCGACCCGCGCAACGGCGACATCTGGGAGACCGAACACGGTCCGCGCGGCGGCGACGAGACAAACTGGATACGCCCCGGGCTGAACTACGGCTGGCCCGTCATCACCTTTGGCATGAACTACGACGGCACCCCGATCACCGACAAAACCGCCGCCGAAGGCATGGAACAGCCCGTCCACTACTGGGTGCCCTCGATCGCCGTCTGCGGCATCGATTTCTACGAGGGAGACAAGTTTCCGGGGTGGACCGGCAACCTCCTAGTCACCGGGCTCGCCTCTCAGGAACTGCACCGCCTCGTCATCGAAGAGCGCAAGGTGCTCAAAGACGAAATCATCCTCAAAGGACAGGGGCGCGTCCGCGACGTGCTCAGCGGTCCGGACGGGTATATCTACATCGCGTTGAATGACCGCACCTCCGGGCGCGGTGCCCTCTACCGTCTCGAACCGGCCGACGCCACCAACTGATCCGAGGACCCGCGCGCGGACTGGCCCGGGCGGGTTCCGCCCGCCTCAGCCGACGGTTGCCCGCGGGCGGCGAACCCGCCGCGGCGGCGTTTCCATATTGGGTTCTTCGAGCCTCCGGGCAACCTGCAGATCGTCATGCTCAAATCGCAACTGATCCACCCGGACATCCTGCAGGCGCTCGCGAGCTCCGGCCACTTTTCCCAGGTGCTCATCGCCGACGGCAACTACCCTGTCGCCACCGGCACGAATCCGCTCGCCAAACGCGTTCACCTCAATCTCAGGCCCGGCCTCGTCAGCTGCCTCGACGTGCTCGAAGTGCTGCTCACCGCCATCCCCGTGCAGGAGGCGACGGTCATGGCCCCGCCCTCGGATTTTCATCCGGAGATTCACGACGACTACAAACGACTGCTCGGCCCCGATGTGAGCTGGAGCGAAATGGAACGCTGGGCTTTCTACGACAAGATCAAGTCGCCCAACACCTCGCTCGTCATTGCCACCGGCGAGCAGCGCCGTTTCGCGAATCTGCTGCTGACCATCGGCGTGGTCAAACTGCCCACAGAGAACTTCTGAAGCCGCGGCGCCGGGCCACCCCGGGGCCGTCAAGATGTCCGGCGCCGCCGGCCGGGCCCGCGCGCCCTGTCCGCCATCGCGGCCGGAGCGCGCCGACGGACAGCCACTCGATCGCACCCGTCGCCCGCCGCCGGATCGCATTGCCTCCAGCGCCGCGGGCGCTTGCTCCCTTCACTCGACGGGACAGGAGATCGCTCGCAGCCGGGCGGCCGTGCAACCGCCTTATCATCGGCCTCGACATTCTCGAGGCTATCCCAAAACCTTGCATTTGTATAAAAGCGCCCATATACCGGATAGATGCTTCGCCTGAGTGATGATCAATTGGACTGGATATGTGAACGTGTTCCTGATGCGAAAAGGAGCGCAA
>RFJS01000360.1 GCA_003694825.1 Verrucomicrobiota bacterium
ACGACTCCCCTCGCGGATATATCCCATCGCATGCGTATAGTCCCATTTCGCCGTTTGATAATACCAGGGGAAACGCTCGAGACGCTCGTAAAACGCCCCTGATCCCGCGACGTGCATCGGCCAGAAGAACTGCAGCTGCGACCTGACACACCGGCACAGCTGAATCCGATCGGCACCTGGTCCGGGCAAGCCGGGATCGACTTCCAACTGCCTAATCCAGGCCGCCCGGAGCGCCTTCCATTCCATTTCGTCTTCAACTTCGACAGGCCCGTCGATTGCCAGCGGTGAACGTGGTTTCTGCACCATGAGCATACAATAGAGGTGGGAACAGGTCAGACCGCCCGCATTCGGCCGCCGGCGTTTTCGACGTAAGGATCAGCGATCATACCCTGGAGATTCAAGTCATCCATTCGCTTCCGTCACTCTTGTTCCTGAAGCCGCCCCCCACGCCTTTCGGCGCAGGATTCGCAGACGGGTTCTGATCCGCTTCAGCAAACCTCCCGAAAACACCAACTTTTCAGTGCACCGATCCGCGGCCCTGTCGCGGACGAGATCCCTCGGATGCTCCAGCGGAAAGACAACCGATTGCATCGGACGAGCGATCCACTTGTCTCGGGAACTCAAATGTGCGCCGGACCCATTAAAACCGATGTTTTCCACGAGATTGACCCCAGGAACCACGGCTAGCCAATCGCGCCGCCACAATGTATACGTCCATTGATAATCCCAGGTATCGATCTCACCCGATGCGACCGCATCGAAGATCGATCTCCAGTAATCCGCAGCGCCCTTATCTCCAAGATAGTCGCGCAACCATGAGGTATTTCGAACAGCGGACCAATCGCTGAGCTTCTCATCGTATTGATCCCATGCGCGCCGCCAGGTCGCCCAGCCCCAAATATGATTATAGCGGGAAAAATAGTAAGTTCGCGGAGATGGACTGGGTTGAAAGTTGTTCCCCCCGACATGCGCGATTCGGGTTTCGCTACGGTATCGCGTCAGCATCTCGGCGCAGAACCGGAAAAAGGAAGGATGCGGCACACAGTCATCCTCGACAATAATCGCCTCCCGCTCCTCCCGAAATACCGCATTCAGTCCCGAAACCACATTGCGTGCACAGCCGAGATTCTTCTCTGAGTAGATGCGCCGAAGCTCGCACGGCCAATCGATCGACGCTTCAACGACACGACGAACCTCCACAACCCGTTCCCTCTCTCCGGGCCGATCTGCTCTCGGTCCATCCGCCACAACCCAAAGCCTTCTCGGCCGCGCCTTCCGCACAGCCTCAATCACCCGCGCAGTGCAGTCGGCACGCTTGAATACAATCAGCACAACTGGTGTCGACAGGCCCATGACAGGTCATGATCTTCGTTCATAGAGCGCGTCTAAAAAGTCGCGAAACCTGTCGCGGGCGGCGATTTTGGCCGTTGGGCAAGGCGCACGCGAGGCACCCGGGCCTGTTTGGCCCCGGTCCTCACGTGCAACGCCGGCCACGGCCAAAAGCGCCCCCGCCCGAAGGGTTGGAGCAGAAAGCACCACGGCGCGGCGTTGCACCGACAAGGGATAGCCCTTTCAGGGATACCCACTTGTCGGCGCGCCTTGCGGCGCGGTGCTTTCTGATCCAACGACATGATTCGGGTCTTTTTAGACGCGCTCATAGAGAATGTCTCGGTAGGTGCTCGTCTCGCTCAAAATCGCAACCTGCCGATAAAATGGCCGGAGAATGGTCTCGATCTCAGCCTGCCGCCGCACCTCCACGCAGATAAACCGCGGCGCATGTCGATCAAAGTCGAGACCACGCAGCGCCTTTGCCTCCCCGCCCTCGATATCGAGCGACAGAAGGTCGACCGTCCGCCCCACCGCGTACTCCTCGATCAATGAACTCAACGTTCGAGCCGGAGCCTCGATGGTGTAGGTGGAATCAATCGCCTGGACCTTCAGCCCGGAAGCGACATGCGACGCCTCGGCCCACGCGTCGCCAAGGGCCCCTTCCGCCACTGTCATCAGGCCGGCATAGTGCAGTTTGAGCACACTGCCGTCCCCGTCGCGGTCGGTAAGTGCCGCCTCGACCACCGGCACACGGCGGTTGCGACGACATTCACATGCGAGCGCAGGGATGGGCTCGATCAGCAACCCGCTCCAACCACGCAGGGCCTCGAAGTAATAGGTATTGCTCTGCTCGAAACCGTCATTGGCGCCGGCCTCGATGAAGAACCCATTATCAAAGTTCAGGAACCGCTCCAGCTTTCGATCGATATCATGCAACGCAGGCCGCGAATATCGATCGCTCCCGAAAAATTCCCAAATGCGGCGACGGCAACGTCGCGCTCTTTTTCGCCACCCGGTCATGATACAGACACCCTTCTCCTTGCCAAAACGGTGACCGGCAGCGCCATGGCACGCAGTTGCATGAACCCAATCCTCCGTGTCGCCGGCAGAAGAAACGATGTCCCGACTGCCGATACGGCATACGAAACGACGGTCGCGAAAGCCGCACCGAGCCCGCCGAAAGGAGGTATCAGCACGAGGTTCAACAGGAGATTGACCACCGCCCCCAGGATCGTCGCCAGGAGCGTGAATCGCGTCATGCCCTCAACGACCAGCCACTGACTCCGCGCAACCCCGAGAAAGACGAAAAGTCCCGCCCACGCATGCACCATGAGAATACCTCCGGCCGGCTCGTATGCTTGCCCGTAAACGGTTGATACAAACACCTTCGCA
>RFJS01000043.1 GCA_003694825.1 Verrucomicrobiota bacterium
CTATGTGGAAAAGTCGGACAATCCGGACATTGCCGATTTTCGCGGTTACGGCGACTACGGCGTCTCGCTGGAGCACGCCCGTCGGCTGAAGATCGCGGCGACTTTGCGGGTGGGTACGGGCGGACACGCGAGTGTTCTCGTGGATGCGTCGTATCCACTGCGTGCGCTCTTCAGCGCCGTCCGCTACGGGTATCTGCACGTGCAATACTTCAACGGCTATGGAGAAACCCTGCGCAGTTATGATCAGCGGGGGCCATGGCAGGTGCGGGTGGGGTTGATGCTCGTGCGCTGAGAGGTCGGAGGGAGCGCGGGGAAAATCGGCCCGGAAACACACGGGGATTGCAGCGCCAATGAACGGCGATCAAGATGCGTGAACCTGCAGTGGGATGCGCCCCGGTCCCCTGCGATCCCGCCAAACCACCTGTCTTCGCCAGTTACCTCACCGTCTGTTCATGGCAGAACCCCCCGAATCGCTGCTCAAAGGTATCGCCGTCTCCCCCGGCATCGTTCACGGACCGGCCTTCGTCATCGACGATGAAGCCAGTCTGTCGGTCGTGCGCCGGGAAATCGGGGCAACCGATGTCGCGGTGGAGCTCAAGCGCTTCGATGCGGCGCTGGCGGATGTGGAAAAGGCCCTGCAGCGGCTCCGGGATGATGTGCAGGAAAAAGTCGGCTCCCGTGAGGCGGAGATCTTCGAGGCGCAGATCGCGATGCTACGCGATCCGATGTTCTACGATGATGTCGTGGCAACCGTGCGGGACGACCTGCGCAACATCGAGGCGGCGGTGGCGGAGACCATCCAGCGGTTCTCGCGGATGCTCTCCGAGATCGAGGACCCGCTTTTGCGGGAGCGCGCCGCGGACGTGCGAGACGTCGGCAGGCGTGTCTTCGACCGGCTCGTGGAGGAATCCGCCTCGGAGCTGGTGGCCATCCCGCAGGGGGTGATCCTCGTCGCGCCGGAACTGGCGCCGTCGACCACGGTGCGGCTGGATCTGAAGGGGGTTCGCGCCGTCGTCACGGAGCGGGGGGGCAAGACCTCGCACGCCGCGATTCTGATGCGGTCGCTGGGGATCCCGGCGGTGGTCGGGGTGCGGGATGCCACCCGTGTGATCAGGACAGGCGATTCCGTGATTCTCGATGGGATCAGCGGTTCGGTCTTCGTGGGGCCAAGTGCCGCGGTCAAAGCTGAATACGCGCGGCTGGAGGCGGATCTGGAGAAGAGCACCGATGCCCTCCACGCGTTCATCGATCGGCCCGCCACCACGGCCGATGGCGAACACATCCATATTCTGGCCAACATCGGAAAAACCGCGGACATCACGGCCGCGTTGCGTTACGGGGCGGAGGGCGTCGGGCTGTTTCGGACGGAATTCAGCTTTCTCATTCGCGATCATTACCCGACGGCTGACGAGCACCTGGAGATTTACACCAACCTGGCCGAGCAGATTCGGCCGCGCGAAGTGGTCGTGCGGGTGCTCGACATCGGCAGCGACAAGACGCCGTGCTATTTCGATCTCACGCCGGAGCCCAACCCCTCGCTCGGCTTGCGGGGCACCCGCCTGCTGCTCAACCGCCCCGAGGTTCTCGAGGCGCAACTGCGGGCCATCCTCCAGGCGAGCGGAAACCACCGGATCTCGGTGCTGTTTCCGGGCATCGCCGGCGTCGAGGAGATCCGGGGCGCCAGGGCGGTGCTCGAGCGCACCAAGGAACAGCTGGCCGCCGAAGGCGTGCCCTTCGATCCGGCGATCCGCGTCGGGGCGATGATCGAGCTGCCGTCGGCCGCGCTACGCATGGGGCCGATTTTGCGCGAGGTGGACTTCGTCAGCCTCGGAACCAATGACCTGACCCAATACATTCTCGCCGCCGACCGCGGCAGTCCGGAAATGGGCCGCTACTATCGGGCGATCCATCCGGCCGTATTGCAGACCATCTGGACGGCGATCCAGGCGGCCCGGGAGGCGGGCAAGGAGGTGACCGTGTGCGGTGCGATGGCGGGAAGCCCGGAGCGGGTCGCCTTGCTGATCGGATTCGGCGCCCGCAAGCTCAGTATCGCCCCGGCCGACATTCTTGAGGTCAAGCGGATGCTCAGCGGTTTCACCGTGGCCGAAGCGGAGTCTCTGGCCCGGGAGGTTCTTGCCATGGATACGGTTGCGGAAATCGAGCAGCGGCTCGACGCCTTCAATCGCGAAGCCCGGGCCCGCGTGCGGGGCGAAAAGCGGGAAGCGCGCGCGTGATGCGCTTGACGGGTACACCCGCGAAGCCGATCCTCGGCGGGTCATGAAGTTGCCCCGCCTATCCTGCCAACTGCCCCGAATGAAAAGCATCCTGCTCGCGGGTATGTCGTCCGTTGTCTTCCTGCTGCCTGCCGAAGGAGCGGCGGAAGACGATGCCGATGTCGCCGCCGCGGGCGATCAGGCTGCCGAGCGGCCCTCGGCCGAGAGCATCCACGAATTGCTGAAGCTCACGAAAGTGCGCGACCTGCTGGGGCAGATGACCGAGCAGATTTTCGCCCAGATGGAAATGATGAGCCAGGCGGCAATGAATGGATACGAGCCGACCCCGAGTCAGCAGAAACTCCTGCTGCAGCTCAAAACACGGGTGCAGGATGTCGTGCTCGAGGATCTGGACTGGGCCCGCCTCGAACCATTGTACACCGAGATCTATCAATCGGTATTCACTCCGGAGGAGGTCGAGGGCATGCTGGCCTTTTACCGCACACCGGTTGGCCAGGCGACGGTGAGCAAGACCCCGCTCGTCATGCAAATGTCGATGCAGCGCATGCAGGAGCGGATGGGGCCGATGATGGAGAAGCTGCAGAAAATCCAGGATGATTTTGTCGCCGCGGTGAAGCTGGATGCGTTGCGTCAGCAGATGACCGGTGACGAGCAGTCGGACGCCGCAGCGGACGCTTCTGCGACCGCGGTGCCCGAGTAAGCGCCGGTCCGAAGATTCGGCCCGCCGCCGGGCGGGAGCGGAGCCGGGGGCTCGGCTCGTCGGCAGAGACCAAGCCGAGCGGGACGGTCCGTTCCCGGATCGCCATCCGGTGCACCGGTCGGCAGGTCGCGCGGAGACTGTGGCGGGCGGCCGGCCCGTGTGTGTGGCCGGGAATATCGATCGCCGGTGGATTCTCCAAGACTCAGAGCGTGTCTGAAATCCCGCAAGCCTGTCGCTGTCGCCGAAGGCGCCGCGCCGCCCTGGCCGGTGGCCATGATCGACGCCGCCGACAGGCTTCGGGCGTTTTCGACGCTCCCGGAGGAACGGCTGTCTGATCTCTCGTGAATTCGAACCCTGTCGAAACGTTCCCGCATCCAGAAACCATGAAAAACGTATCCAACATCCTCGGTGGCCTTCTGGGCCTTGTTTTCTTCGTGTTCGGGCTGAACTTCTTCCTGAAGTTTCTGCCGATGCCTCCCTTCCCGGAGGGATCGCCGGCGGCCGCGTTTATGGGGGCGATGGTTGCGACGGGCTACCTCGCCTTCGTCAAAGTGCTCGAGATCGCCGGTGCAGTGCTTGTGGCCCTGCCGAAAACGCGCGTCTTCGGGCTTCTCATACTCGGGCCGATCGTGGTGAACATTCTGGCGTTTCACATCTTTCTGCTGGGCGGCGCCGGACTGCTCGGTGTGCCGCTCTTCGTCGCCGTGTTGGCGCTCGTGCTCGCCTGGCTCGAACGCGGGCGACTTTTCGGTTGTGGCGGGCGCAAAGAAGCCTGAGCGGGCGTCGCAACAGGCCGAAAACGGTTACGGACGGCGCTTGCGGCGACAACGACGAGCTTCGGGCTTTTGCGATACGGCCGAATGACCCGCGAGCCGGCTTCCGCGGGATTGCGAAGGCATTGACGGTCCGGCGGCGCCATCGGCACCGCCGGATCTTTCTGGCGCGATCTATTGCGGCGAGACCGGGGTGATGCGGAACGAGAAGGTATAGTCGCGATTCGGGAAACGGTATTTCGTGAGCGGGTAGGCCTTGGGCCCCCAGCTCGTGGTGCCGCCCACGCCCATCTGGAATGCGTCGAGCGCAAGGAACGTCTGCGGATGGGGGGTGAGTTGAAAATCGTAGGCGGCCCTTTCGATTTCCTCTCTCGGGAAATGGTGGGCGCCGAATCCAAACGGAGCCTCCGCGGTGATGCGCAGGCCGGTCCCTGCGGAGTCGGTAAACGTCACCCACCGCGCATCGTGGCGGTAGCCATTCTCCTGCGGCCTGGCGTAGGGGACCCAGAGATCGGATACGCGTGAACGGTAGACCCCCTTGAGGCCGACGCTGCGGTCGATGTAGGACGACTCCGGACCGGTGCCATACCATTCGACCTCCTCCAGGCCGGCGGCGAGCACGAGATCGACGCCGAAGCGCGGCAACATGGGCAGCGGCTTTTCACCGGCGTGGTAGGTGCTGGTGACCTCGATCGAGCCATCCCGCCGGATGCGATAGTCGAGGGTATGGCGTCCCTCGACGGCCGGGAGATCGGCCGCGACGCGGATGTGGACGGCACCGTGGTCGTCGCGGGAGATGAGGGCGACCTCGACGTTGGCCCGCCGGGCGGCCTCGCGCCAGATGGCAGGGCTGGCGCGGTAGGCGTCGTGGTTGTTTTTCCAGGCACCGAGGTCGTTGTCGGTGGACGCCCGCCAGAAGTTCGGCGCGATGCCCGTTTCGATGAGGCGGCGATCATGGAGCGTATAGTCGACGATCGTGCCGAGGAAACGGTCGATGCGCACGGCGGTATTGTCGCCGATGATCGTATAGAAACGCGTCTCTTCGAGCAGTTCGGGGGCCGCAGCGGGGGAGGCAGGTGTTTCGGGCTGGAAGGGGGCGAGAGGAAACTCGTCCCAGGCGGCCGGATCGGCGAAGGGATCCGCGATGAAGTGACCGGCCCGGTTGAAGGCGAACTGCACGAAAAGTTCACTGCCCGCCCAGCGCTTGAGGTCTGGATACGCCAGCTCGATCGGGGCTTCGCCGTGGGGTGGCAGGGGCGGAAGGTCGAGGCTTGCGGTGTGCACGGGCCGTCCGTCGGCGAGGATGCGCCAGTGGGCGGTGAACGCTCCGTCGGCCCGGGTGAAGTCGAGGCGGTTGCGCAGGAGGAAGCGCCCGGCGGCGAGGTCTTCGGCGGCGACCTGGATGGGCCGCTGATGGTATTTGAGGGCGCGCAGCGGAGGCCGCGGGGTGCGGTCGGCGGCGACGAGGCCGTTCATGCAGAAGTTGTCGTCGTGGCGGATGCCGTGGGGGTTCTCGAACCAGCCCCCGTAGGCGAAAAATGTCTGCGGTCCTGCGGGGCGGCGGTAGCCTGCCGGAACGGGCGCGCGTATGCCCTGGTCGACCCAATCCCACACGAAGGCTCCCTGAAAGTTGTTGTCGGCGTCGATGAGGGCCCAGTATTCGGCGAGGTTGCCGCAACTGTTGCCCATGGCATGCGCGTATTCGCAGGCGAGAAAGGGCATCTGCGGCTGTTCGGCGATAATGCCGGGGATGTCATCGACGCTCGGATACATGCGCGAGTTGATGTCGGAGACGGCGTAGTTGCCGAGCAGGGTGGCGTTTTCGTAGTGAACGGGCCGGGAGGGATCGACGGATTTTATCCACTTGTAGAGTTCGGCAAAGACCGAGCCGTCGCCCGACTCGTTGCCGTAGGACCAGATGATGACCGAGGGATGATTGCGGTCGCGCAGGACCATGCGGCGGAGTCGATCGAGATGGGCCTCCCGCCACACGGGATCATTGGCGAGGGCATTGAAGGAGCGGCGGCCCATGCCGTGGGTCTCGATGTTGCCCTCGTCGATCAGATAGATGCCATAGGCGTCACACAGGGCATACCAGAGAGGATGATTCGGGTAATGGGAGGTGCGCACGGCGTTGAAATTGTTCGCCTTGAGCAGCTGGATGTCGCGCAGCATGGAGGCACGGTCGACGGTGTGGCCGGTATCGGGATCGTGTTCGTGGCGGTTGACGCCGCGCAGGGTCACGGCAACTCCGTTGACCAGCAGACGACCGCCGGCGATCTCGACACGGCGAAAGCCGATGCGGAAGGGAACGATCTCCAGCGGCTTGCCGTCGCGGTCGGAGAGGCGGACGAGCAGGGTGTAGAGATCGGGCGTTTCGGCCGACCAGGGGCGGCAGTCGGGGATCTCGACGGGGTCGGAGACGAGATCGGAGCCGGGGGACTGCCGCCACACGGTCGCGCCATCGGGGGTGCGAAGCTCGAGGTCGACCGTGGCGGCGGCATGGCCGGGCGGCGTGTCCAGCTCGCCTTCGAAGCGGAGGATGCCGGTGCGGCGCCGGGGATCGAAGTCGGCGGTGATCTTTGCGTCGCGCAGGAAGGATGCGGGACGGTGGATCAGCAGGACGTCGCGAAAGATGCCGCTGAGCCGCCAGAAGTCCTGGTCCTCGAG
>RFJS01000361.1 GCA_003694825.1 Verrucomicrobiota bacterium
CCCTGGCGAAACAATTGTCGAACCCGATTGCCTCGCTGATCAGCGTTCCTGCCCAGGTGAATGTCGATTTTGGTTACGGGGGCGGTGAGGGGTGGCGATCGACGACGAATCTTCAGCCGGTTGCTCCCATCGATCTCAATAAGCAGTGGAATCTCATATCGAGGACCATTCTTCCGGCGATTTTTCAGGATAATATCAACGGGAGCGGTATTGAGTCGGGGATCGGCGATACACGGTAACGCTGGCATGCGATGGCCGGCGACCGCCATTCGGGCCGTGTCGGCGCCCGGCGCCTCGGCGTCAGCGTGTGCGAAAGAGCCGCTCGCGGTCGGCGGTGCCAAGCTCTCTCCACTCTCCCGGGGCGAGATCAGCGAACGCGAGCTGCCATTGCCCGATGCGAATTCTGACCAGCCGCAGGGTGGGGTGGCCGATGGCGGCGGTCATACGGCGGACCTGCCGGTTGCGGCCCTCGGTCAGTTCGAGAGAGAGCCAGCCGTCAGGCACGTTTTTGCGAAAGCGGATCGGGGGATCGCGGGGCGGCAGTGGCGGCGGGCCGGGGAGAAGGCGCGCGCGGCAGGGCCGGGTCCGTCGTCCGCGGATGACGAGGCCGGCGGCGAGCCGCTGGAGGGAAGCAGCGTCGGGTATCCGTTCGACCTGCACCCAATACTCCCGCACATGGCCGTGCGCGGGATCGAGGAGGCGGGTGGTGAGGGCGCGTTCGTCGCTCAGGAGCAGGAGCCCTTCGGAGTCCGCATCGAGCCGCCCGATCGGATAGACTTCGGGTGGCAGGTCAAGCTCGGCGAGGGTGCGCCAGCGCGAGCCCGGCTCCGGGGTGAATTGCGAGAGCATCCCGTAGGGTTTGTTCAGCGCGATTAGCATCCGGTGGATCGTCGGCCAGCCGGATCGGCGCGGCTCGCCGCGAGATGGGCGTGTGCTCAGGCGAAGAGTGGCGCAAGTCGCTCGTAGGCTTCGCGAAGCAGCTCCTCGGTTTCCGACCAGCCGATGCACGGATCCGTGATGGAGACGCCGTGCTTGAGTGATTCGCGGGGCGCGGGAAAGGGCTGCGAACCGGGCTCGAGGTTGCTCTCGAGCATGGCGCCGATGATCGCTTTCTGGCCATCGAGGACCTGGTCGATAACGTTGCGAAACACGACCGCCTGTTTCGCCGGATCTTTGCCGGAGTTTTCATGGCTGCAGTCGATTAGGATCGCTTCGACGAGGCCCGCCTCGCGAAGACGCCGGGCGGTGTCGGCGACGTGGTCGGCGGAATAGTTGGGTTTGCCGCCGCCGCCGCGCAGCACGATGTGGCAGTTGGGGTTGCCCCGGGTGGTGACGGCGGAGGCGCGACCATCGTGGCTGACGCCGAGAAAGGTCTGTGGCCGACTCGCGGCACGGATGGCGTTGATGGCGGACTGAATGGAGCCGTCGGTCCCATTCTTGAAACCCAGCGGCATGGACAGTCCCGAAGCCATTTGACGGTGGGTCTGCGATTCGGTGGTCCGGGCGCCGATGGCCGACCAGCAGATGAGGTCGGCGATGTATTGAGGCGTGATCGG
>RFJS01000362.1 GCA_003694825.1 Verrucomicrobiota bacterium
AGGTTGGCGCTCTTTCGACCCGCTTTCAGGGAAACCGCTCCTGGATGGCGGCGCGCACGCTGTCGGCGTCCTGAGGGGCGCAGATGATGAAAACTTCCTGCGCCCCGTAGGAGCACTGGAGCACGGCGCGGAATCCGGCTTCGGTCTGGCGCTGGAGCTTGAGGTGCCCGACGGGCCGGGCTCGACCGACCGAGGCGCTGCCGCTGGTGCGCCCGATCGTGACGCCTTCGACGCCCGGGAGCCGGCAGAGCCAGTCGAGGGTGCGCCGGCCGTCCTTGCAGGTGCTCTGATGCCGGCCGCGACGCTTTTTGCGTGCGTTCGCGCTCATCGGTGGGACGGAAGATGACGCCGCCTCAGTTGGTAGGCATGGCGCGGCTGCCGTCGGTTTCCTCCTCGAGGCCGTAGCGCCGGACGAAGGGGCCCGGGCGGGCGAAGCTGCGCATCCAGTCTGGGTAGGTGTAGTATTGGCGGGCGATTTTGCGAAGCACCTGGTCGCGGTAGCGTTCGAAGTGAAATCCGCGGCAGAGGATGAGCAGCAGGTGGGCGTCCTCGACATTGATGGGCTTGACCTCGACCTCGTCGAAAAAGGGCCGGCAGGCCTCGACATCGCGATCCTTGTGGGTGACGACCATGATATTGCCACCGTCGAAGCGGCGAAAATCCGTAAGGAAGTCGTCCTGCCGCGCGTGATAGGAGCCCTCGCCGAAGACGGGCACGTATTGCCGGGCATGATAGCCGAGGACGGCGGCCTTGGCGTAGCTGGCGCTCATCAGCGTGTATTCGGCCATGTAGGGCTCGAGCACGGGGAGGACCTTCTCGGGGTAGACGCCGAGGATGACGGATTCGTAGTCGTCACCGCGGCCGAATTTTTCGAGCACAAGCCGGCCGGTTTGCGGGGGGATGGCGAGCAGGACGCTTACGAGGACGATCGGGATCAGGGAAAACGCCAGGGTGGGGCGATACATGCGCCTGAAAAGCGCCGGTTCGAAGCGCGGTGCCAGTGCGACAAAGAGCATCGGGGCGAAGGTCAGCAGCCAGTGAAGGCCGACGGGCTTGGCGAGCGAGACGGCGAGAAAGATGGCGATGGGGATGCCCGCGCCGACGGCGAAAGTGTGCAGGCCGGTTTCGCGCAACCGCGCCCAGGTGGCGGCGAGGGAGACGCGTCCGGCTGCCCGTGGCTTGAGCAGGAACCAGGCGACGGCCGGCCCCAGGTAGACGACGAGAAAGGCGAGGACAATCAGCGGCCCGGCGGGGTTGAATTCCGCGGAGCGATTGCGATTGAAGAAGTTGAACAGGATGTTCGTCCACCCGTTGTGGTAGAGCCAGAGAATGTTGAGAGCCGCCCAGGGGATGACGCCTGCCGCAAGGGCGGCGAAATGGACGAAGCGGCGCCGTCCGTGATTGAGCAGGACGAAAACGCCGAGGGCGACGCCGAGCGGAACGGCAAAGTATTTGGCGAAAAACGCGGCACCCAGGAGCAGGCCCGCCCAGAATGTATCGATGACCTCATCGCGCCGGAAGCCCTGCCAGACCTTCACCGCCGCCATGAAGCCGAAGAGGAACACCGGGGTGTCCGTGGTGGTAAAGAAGTTGAGCAGATTCGTCGGCGAGACGAGGAAGAGCGCGGCCACAAGGTCGGCCCGGTCGGGCAGCGTCTCGCGAAGCACACTGCGAATCATGAAAGCGACGGCAAAGGGCGCCAGCACAGCCGGCAGCCGCACGACCCAGGCGGCGTCGGAGATCTGCAGCATGAGCCACAACCACCATCCGGTCATGCCCGGGTGATCGTAGTAGCCGTAGTCGAGGTGCTTGCCCCAGATGATGAAGTAGGCTTCGTCCCCGGTCATGGGGAAGAAGGCGGCAAGCAGGAGCTTGATCAGGAGCGTCGCTCCGGCGGTGACGAGGAAGAGCTTCGCGAAGGACGCGCTCTCGTCTGTGGAGTCGTAGGATCGGAAGTCGCGCTGCACACCCAAGGCGAGCGCATGGGACGCTTCCGAGTCAAACCCCCAATCGTCGCTGCCGCCTCGACGGTGACCCGATGCAGGTGGGGCGGGAAAGGAGAAGATGGGGCCGCGCGCCGGTGCCCGCAGGGGGGCGGCTTCAGCGCCGGGCGGCGTTTTCCTCCGGCGTCTTTTCGGGCTCGTCATCGCCGCCGACAACGGCCCCGGCGGCGGTCCCGACGGTTTTGCCGACGGCTTTCCCCGCTGTTTTCGTCACGGCAACGCCGGTGCCGACAACGGGTTTGACGACCATGCAGCCGGTCACGCCGAAGAGGCAGCCAGCCACGAGAATGGCCAGAATCACCCCCGTCACGCGCAGGAGCCAGCGCGTGGCGCCATGGTCTTCGGGGTGTGTCGGGTGCAGGGAGATCACGTCACCTGGCGGCAGCGACGGGCCGGTCCGACGACTTTTCGGAAAAAATGATTTCGACGATCTCTTCGGCGTAGGTGGAGGAGAAGCCGAGGTGTTCGATGAGAAAACGCATGGCGGCGTTGCGGTCGAGGGACTGGCGGCGGATGTGGGCAATGGCGTCGAAGGTGTTCATTGGCGTTTCTCCTCCTGTTTTGGGGAATGGCGATTTCTTCAATGCGATTTATCGGCCCCCGATGGGGGCGATCCAACGCACGCGGGTCGAAATCGTGTGAAACACGGACGCGAACGCCGTATCCATAGAGTGGTAAGCCTCCCGCTCGGTAGAGGAAAATACCCGGTGCGCTTGAGCGGCATTACCGGGCGGGTTCATCCGCCGGATTGCCGGCGACGGCCGGTGCGGGGCTTTCGGGGCCTGGGCGACGCCGGTTGAGTGACCACGGGAAGGACGAATTTCATTTCGTTGGCGTCCGTGTCGGCATCCTCGACGGGTTTGCCTCCAAATTTGCGAAAGAGCGCGATCATCGGCAGGTTGTCGCGGCGCACATGGCCCCAGAGCTGCCGGATGCCGCGTCGCTCCGCCACTTCCATCATCGTGCGCATCAGCAAAGACGCCATGCCGTGCCGCCGCCTCGCTTCGCTCACGACGAAGGCGACTTCGGCGCTGCGGCCGCCACGGTCGACGTAGAAGCGGCCGACGGCATGGATGATCTGGCGGGGGCCCTGCGTCTCGAAAATGCCCAGAGCGAGGTCGCGTGACTGGTCGACATTCACGAGGTCGTAGGCGCGCTCGCGGGGCATGCGGGCGACCGCGTGTCCGTAGCGCATCTGGATGGTTTCCTGGGTGTGCGAGTAGAAAAACTCCTGCAGGCGTCGCATGTCGGAGGAATGCAGGGGGCGGAGAAGGAACGTCGTCCCGCGCAGCTCGACGGTGCGGGACTCGAGGTCGCCGAGGTCGCTGACGGGTTTCGGGGCTTTTTTCTGGTAGGCGGGCACCCAGCCCCGGCGGGTGGCGGCGCGGAGCAGTTGCTCGCGAAAGTCCGGATGGGCGACCTGGATCAGCTCGAGGGCGCGCTCGCGGACGCTGCGTCCCCGCAGCGTGGCCACGCCGTATTCGGTGACGATGTAGTGCACGTGCCCGCGGGAGGTGGCGATGCCAGCGCTCTCGCGCAGCGCGGCCCGGATGGCGGATGTCCGGCCCCCGTCGCGGGTCGAACGCATGGCGATGATCGGCACGCCATCGCGGCTCATGACGGCGCCGCGAAAGAAATCGGCGGTGCTCCCGATACCGGCAAACACGCCGTCGCCGGCGCTTTCGGCGACGACCTGGCCGGAGAGGTCGGCTTCGCGGGCACCGGTGATCGAGACCATCCGATCGTTGCGGGCGATGACTGCCGGGCTGTTGACGTATTCCGTGGGATGCAGCTCCACGTGGGGATTGTCGGCGACAAAGGCGTAGACGCTCTGCGATCCCAGGCACCGCGTGGCGATGGTTTTGCGCGGGTGGAGCGTCTTGCGACGGTTGTTGATCACGCCGCGTTCGAGCAG
>RFJS01000363.1 GCA_003694825.1 Verrucomicrobiota bacterium
CCAGACAAACACTCCATCGACCCGTTTCGCCCGGTTCATGTTCTTGTCCTGAAAGACGACCTCCTTGCCCCACTCCAGGCCCTTGTTGTAGTAATAGGCAAGGATCTTCTTGTGGACGACTTCCCATCCCGGCTTGTCCAGTCCGTAGTCGAACCACATGATGTCAGGCTGATATTGATCGATGATGTCGGTGGTCCGACGCCACCAGTAGTCGATAAACTCCGGGCTCGGTTTCCCGCCCTCGAGCTGATCCGCCTTCCAGTAGAGATCGGCGTATTCCGGATCGTTGGTATCCCACTTGGGATTATCTCTTGGATAGTAGATGTGGGTCAGCGCGAAGTGAGAGGAACAGCCAAACTTGAGTCCTTCGTTGCGCGCCGCCTCGGCGAGAAGGCGCATCGTGTCTTTTTTCGGCCCTGTCTCGACGACGTTCCAGCGCGTGTGCCGCGAGGCATACATCGCGTAGCCGTCATGATGCTCCGCCACCGGCACGACATAGCGCGCGCCCGCTCGCTTGAAGAGACGAATCCACTCGGTCGCATCGAATCGCTCAGCCTTGAACAGCGGAATGATATCCTTGTAGCCGATACCGTCGGCCGGATCGCCGAAGTGTTCCCGATGATAATCCCAGCACAGGCCGCCGTGCCGCTTCTGGTTGTAGATGCACGTGGCGTATTTGCAGTCGATCTCCGTAACCGCATACGGCCCCCAGTGCAGAAAGATACCGAACTTGGCGTCCCGAAACCACTCCGGGACTTCATAGCGGCTTCGGATCGAATCCCAATCCGGCTCGTAACGAAACTCCTTCGCCACCCCGACGCCGGCGCCGACGAGGATGCCCGACAAAATGCAAAAAATGAGTTTTTTCATACGCGTAATCTGCTTCCGACACTTTCTCTCTACCTGAACAACGCATAGCAGAGGGCCATCACGAGAACCAACCCGGCGGAGACGACCCGGGGATCACCCGCCCCCGAGATCGGCTTTTCCATCACCGCCCGCAACGGATTCCCCCAGCAGTAACGCGACACACGCCGTGGATCCGGAGCGGGTGTGCCCAGACTCACCACCACCATGACGATGCTGCACACAACAAACAGCCACCAGGCCTGGAGCATGAACGGCATGCCGAGCCCGTCGGTCACGAGGCGAATTGGCTCGCCGTCGCCATCGACCCCGAGGATCCATCTCGATGCCGCCGGGAAATCGACGCAAAAGACAACCCCGCCGAGGATGAAGCCGACGATCAGCGTCCAGAACGCACCCGTCGCCGTGCCCCGGCGCCAGAACACTCCCCAGGCGAATACGGCGCTGATCGGCGGCGCCAGCACCGCGATCATCTGGTTGATGCCCTCAAAAATTCCCCCGAAACGCTCACCCTGCGTCGACCATGCGATAGCGAGCACCAGAACCACGGCCACGGTGATCCGCCCGATCCGCACGAGCGCCCGGTCCGAGGTCTCGGGCCGAAGCCGCTTCACGAGGTCGATGCTCACCAACGTCGCCGTCGAATTGAGCGCCCCGGCCACGGTGCTCATCAGCGCCGCCAGCAATCCCGCGACGACCAGCCCCTGCAACCCCACCGGCAGCAGCCGCTGCACCATGACGACAAGCACGGAATCTCTCGCCTCACCGATAATGTCTCCGAAAAGGACGTAGCCCATCACTCCCGGCAGCACCATCAGAAACACCGGCAGGATCTTGATAAAGCCTGCGAAGAGCGGGCCCAATTGCGCGTCGCGCTCGGAACGGGCACCCAGCACCCGCTGCACGATGGTCTGATCACTGCACCAATACCAGATCCCCAGCACCGGATACCCCAGCAGCATGGCATGCCACGCGAACGGCCCCTCGGTGCGGATCATGCTCAGCTGTCCGGGCCGCGCCGCCGCGCGCAACTCGGCCAGCGAACCGATCCCCTGCTCGCCCAGGGCAAGCGCGCCAAAGACGGTGACCGCGACCGCGCCAAACAGCAGAATCACTGTCTGTATTGACTCCGTGATGACAACCGCCTTCAGGCCGCCCGCCGCCGTATACAGAAGCGTCAATGCCGAGACGATCAGGATCGACCAGATGATATCGATATCGACAAATGACTGAAAGACGACCGCCCCGGCATACAACGTGACCCCGATGTGAATAAACAGGGCCCCGACGACACCCATGATCGCCAGCACCGTCCTCGACCTCGCATCATAACGCCCCTCGAGATATTCCGGCAGTGTCGCGATCCGGGTGCGAAAATAAAAGGGCGCGAAGACCAGCCCGAGCACGATCAGCAAAAAGGGCGCGAGCCATTCGAAGTTGCCGACAACCATGCCTTCGGAATACCCCGAACCGGCGAGACCGATCAGATGCACGGTCGATATATTTGTCGCAAACAGAGCCAGGCCCACCGTCGGCCACCGGAGGGATCGTCCCGCGAGAAAATAGCCCGTCGAACTCGCCCCGATACGCCGGCCCGCGAAACACCCCACCGCCGTGATGCCGATGAGATAGGCGACGATAATCAATAAATCGATTGCGGATATCTGCATCGCTCACTCGCCGCTATCGACCGGTTATCGTCCGCCTTCCGTCAGGTTGCGCATCCGCGACCAGTTTCCTTCGCCGTGCAGATCGATCAGACACGGCTCCGTGTGGCGCCACCACCGCCGGGTCGCCGGATCCGCGGCCATGCGCTGATTGTCCTGCTCGATGTCCGTGCCGATGTATTCGGTGTAGGTAAAGAGGTAGAGCGCCTCCCCATCCTCGATGAGAAAGGTCGTCCAGTTGCGATAATGGGAGGCGACCATGCCGTCGACGACCCCGGGCCAGTTGGTCTGATGCAGGCTGCGATAGGTGAGTTCGCGCTCCGGGCGCAATCCGCTCATAAAGCCCATGCGGGTCACGTTCTTCGCCCGATGCGGGAACGCCTCGTCGGTGGCGATAAGATTGATCCACTCCATGCGCACCCACTTTTCGCCCTCGGCGGCCCGCGCATGAGGCGTAATGAGACTTTCGAGACGCGCGATTTCCGGCGCGTGCGCGCGCGGCAGTTCGCAAAGACCGTCGACCCCCCGGCGTTCCACCTCGAAATACAGAAAGACCGCCCAGCGCCCGCCGACTTCCCGGACGAAAACCTGCAGGTTTTTCACTCCGGCTTCCCGCAGGCGCGCCCGGCTCTCGCCTCCAAGCGCTCTCACGCAAGCCTCCGCCGCCTCCACTTTTTCGGGATCGAGCCAGGCGAACAACCCGACCCGCTGCGCGAGCCCCGACAGGCGCACCGCCTCATAGGGTGAAAATCCGAGTGACAGACAGGCGCTGCCGAGCACGGCAAGCGGGAGAAATCGAAATGATCGAAACAGCATCACGGCACCTTTCCATCCCCACGCGCCCCGGAACCGGCCGGACGCGGCAACCGCGCCGGAGTTTCGCCGCTTTCCGGCCACTCCGTTCCCGGCCGCCCGCGGGGCGCACGGCGAGTTTCCCGCACAGCTTACCATTCGCGGGGCCGATTGGCTTGCACACCACACCCGCGGTAAATACTGCAAACACCGCAACCCGCTTCGTCCCCGCCACATGCCCCAGCTCATCTACCAGGAGGACCGCGCCCGCTACACGATCGATGCGTGCCTGCCGCAACTGTCGGCCGTGCGGGCGGGAAAGATCGCGCTTCACGCCCTGACCCATGGCGATTACCCCGGGACAAGGCTTCCCGACGGCCAGATTCCGGAAATCTCCAGCATGGGTTTCCTCGACGCGGTGGGAAACCAGGACTGGGGCATGGAGGACCACCGCAACGAGGGCGTCGAAATATGCCTGCAGGAGAGCGGGCAGAACACGCTCGTGGTCGACGGTAAAAAATACACCATGCCTGCCGGCACCCTCTCCATTACCCGGCCGTGGCAGAAGCACCGCGTCGGTGATCCGCACCTCGGCCCGGGGCGGCTCCATTGGATCATCATCGATGTCGGGGTGCGCCGGCCCAACCAGCCCTGGGTCTGGCCGGCGTGGTGCATCCTCACCGCCGACGACCTTGCCGCGCTGACCTCGCTGCTGCGCGGCAACGAACACCCCGTCTGGCAGGCGGATGGCGAGCTGGTCCACGTCTTCCAGTAACTCGCCCGCTACACGACCGCCCGGGAACCGCACACCCAGGTCTCCCGCATCATGATCACGATCAACCAGCTCCTCATCGCCCTGCTCAAGCTGCTCCGCTCCCGTCGCATCGCCACCGACAATCAGCTCACCTCGATTGCCCGCACCGTCGACCTGTTTCTGCGCGAGCTGCAGGAAAACCCTGCGGTCGCCGGCATGCCATCGACGCTCGAAAGCATGGCGCGGCATTGCGGCATCGGCCGCACGGCCTTCGCCCGCTATTGCCACCAGCTGCAGAACGCCAGCCCCATCGACTTTCCGAACCGCTGCCGCCTCAAGCACGCCGCCCGGCGGCTTCGCTCGGACGATGCCACGATCACCACGATCGCCTTCGACCTCGGTTTTTCGAGCAGCCAGTATTTTTCGCGCCTCTTCAAGCGCCACTTCGGCACCTCCCCTCTCGCCTGGCGCCACCGCACCCGCCCTCAGTCCTGAGAGCCGAAAAAACGCGCCGAACCCGGCCGCCTTCGCGACGCTTGAGAGGTGCACCGCGAGGATCCTGGCTCGGCGCCAACCTCAAGCGTGGCCGAAGAACCGCACCCATCGCGTTGCCGCGCCTTTCACTCCTCCCCCACCGGAACCGGCATCGCCAGCCGCCCCCCGACCGCGACCTCCGCGAGGACGTAGCGCTCACCGATCGCCTCTTCGAGAAGGATCTTCAGATATCGCAACGGCCGCCCCGACAACGCCACACGCCGGGCGCGCGCGTTCGCCGGAAAAACTTGTGACGCCTCGGGCTCGAACCGTGTGCCGTCAGTGCTGGCAAGCACGCGCAGCTTCAACACGTTGCCTTCGGCAAGCGCATCCTCCGGCGGCGGTTTGCAACGATGGTTCGGCACGAGCAACAACGCATCGACACCGCGATAAACCGCGCCGAGATCGAGCACGATCACCTGCTCCCGGCTCTCATCGGAAACCCAGTGCCGATACTCGACACCGATCTGCCGCGCGTCGATGAGGTTCGCGGCCTCGCCCGAGCTGGCCGTGGCCGCGACGACCGGCACCACAAATCGCGGCACGGCTCCCTGGGCCGGCAGAGGTGGCCGCGTCAAATCCGGCTGCCACTGCTCCCCGACCTCCCGGAGGATCCGCAGAAAAACAGGATCGAGAAGCCCCTCGCGGTTGGGCATGCAGTTCAGCAACAGGTTGCAGTAGCGCTGCTCCAGGGTCTTCAACAGTGCGACGATCGTCTCGCTGCTTTCGTTCGGCTTCAGTCCGTTCGGAGTCTTTTCACCCCAAAACCACCCATTGCCCTCGAAACTGCAGTGGCCCAGCGCTGACGGCATCGTGTTGTCCGGATCCGGAAAAGCGCCAAACGGCCCCTCGAAATACGGGATGTCCACATGATACAGCGCCTGGAGATGCGTGTGGTCGGTCACCAGGCATTCCGGCTGGAGCTTCCGCACGAACTCACGGATCTCCGTGAACGGCACCTCCCGATGCCCCATCTCCCAGAACCACCCGTCGAACACCAGATAGTCGATCTTTCCGTAGCCGGTCAGCAGCTCCCTGAGCTGCGTCTTGATGAATTCGATTTTCCCGCGGTCCACCGACCCGCGCACGATGCCATGCGTCGTATCCGAAATCGAATAATACAGCCCTACCCCGAGGCCGCGCGCCCGGAAGGCATCGACAAACTGCCGCACGACATCCCGGCCATACGGCGTCGAGGCGACATCATACTCCGTCACCGCGCTATCCCACAGGCAAAACCCTTCGTGATGCTTGGTGGTGAGAACCCCGAAACGCATACCCGCCCGCGCCGCGGCCTCCGCCCATTGGCCGCAATCCAGTTTCTCCGGAGCAAAACCGGAAATATCAAACCCGGCCTCCGACCACTTCGCCCCGTAGGTCATGATATTGAAACAGACGAACATCCCGAAGCGCCCGTCGACAAACCGTCGCTGCAGCGCCTCGACGCGATCCTCACCTCCCGTGCTGCTTGTCTCCGCCACGGACCGCCGACCTCCGTCAATCACGCCAAAAAGAAAACACACGGCACATCCCAGTGAAACCAGCCTCTGCATCTTTCCTCCATTCTCTGTTTCCAAACCCTGACCTTCGCCGCCGGCCCGACCATCCGCAGCCGCCGGCCGTACCCATCACCGTCGGCATCGAACGCTCCCCGAGTGTCGAACAGCCCGCCGCCGGCTCCCTTCCGACCGCCGGGCAACGGCGCGCCCGCGGCGGGTGTTCTCGTGAAAGACGATAAGCGCCCGAACATCGCCTCATCCTCTCAATCCCGCACGCTCCCCCACCACGGCGGATCGCCCGCCGGCGCCCACCCCGGGCGCAGATACGCCGCGTGCTGCTCCTCCAGCGCCCGCAAAAAGGGGCCGCGGAGCCTTTCGATCTTCTCCCGGAAAACGGCCGGCCGAAAGCGGGGATCCAGCGCCGGGAAACGCGCGCCCGTATCCATAAACCACCGCTCCATGCGCTTGCGCATGCTCTCGACCCGCTCCGGCTCGACCGCCGCGAGATCATGCTGCTCACCGATGTCCTCACGCAGGTTATACAGCTCGAAGCGACCGTCCTCGTGATAATAAATCAGTTTCCAGTCCCCCCGGCGCAAGATCGACGACGGCTCACCGCCCTGATTGCCATAGTGTGGATAGTGCCAGAAGAGATCCCTCTCGGGCAGGGATCCGTCCCGAAGCAAAGGCACCAGGCTCACCCCGTCCACGTGCTGCTCCGGCCGCAGAGGAAGCCCCGCCAGCTCGAGGATGGTCGGATAAAAGTCCATGCCGATAACGGGCACATCCGTGTGCGCCCCGGGCCGGGTCATCCCCGGCACGTGAATGATCAGCGGCTCGCGGATCCCGCCCTCCCACTGTCGCCCCTTGCCGCCGCGCAACGGCAGCAGACTCGTGGAATAGGCATCGCCGGAGGACACCCCCCCGTTGTCCGAAGTGAAAATCACCACCGTGCGCTCGTCCACGCCCGCCTCCCGCAGCGCCTCGAGGACGCGTCCCACCGCCTTGTCGAGCATCTCGACCATCCCGGCGTAAATGGGGTTGTCCTGCACCTGGCGCACGGGCAGACGGCGATCAAAGATGAACCGCCCGTCCTCCCGCCGATCGAGTCCCATGGCGTGAGCTTTTTCCCGATACTTCGCCCACAGGCCCCGTGTCGTCTGGATGGGCCCATGCACCGCGTAGAAGGAGAGAAACGCGAAAAACGGTTCGTCGGCGTGCTCGTGGATGAACGCGGCCGTTTCCTCTGCCAACCGCAGGGTCAGCGCCTCTCCCGGCGGACCGTCGGGGAGCTTCGGGTTCGCATAGGGTGAAAAGTAGCCGCCGGCCGGCGACCCGCGTTCCCAACCGCCCCGGTTGATCATAAACCCATGATCTTCCGGCCACGACCCTTCACCACCGAGATGCCACTTCCCGGCAAAAAACGTCACGTAACCGGCCTCGCGCAACGCCTCCGCCACCGTCACCTCCTCGTGCGGCAGATGCCCGGCATACGCCGCCGGAAGCACCCGATCTCCGCGGTCCCAGGC
>RFJS01000364.1 GCA_003694825.1 Verrucomicrobiota bacterium
ACCCATAGCCGGTTCACCGCACTGTTCGACGCCTTCACCCGGGAAACCGGCATCGCCGTCACGCACCGCTTCGTCCCCACCGAAGACATCCTCCCGTTCCTCCTCAGGGCCGCGGAGAGCAGGCAGCTTCCGGACGCAGTGGTCCTGTCTGCCGACAACCTGAGCGTCTCCCTTCTCGCCTACGAGGATGTGCCGCGCGACCTGGTCAGCGACGCGATCGACGACGCCATCCTCGATCTCGCCCGCGTCGATGGTCGCCTGAAGGGGATTCCCATCCTCACCGGCAATCAACTGCTGCTCTACTATAACAAGACGCGGCTGCCTCACGCCCCCGCCCGGCTCGAGGCCCTGGCCCCGGCCAGCGACGACGCCGCCCCCCGCGTCGCCTGGAACTTCCGCTCGATGTATTGGTTCCTGACCTTCCTTGCCGGCAGAGGAGGCTTCCCGATCCGAGACGGCGACGTCGCACTCGATACGCCGCCAATGCGTGAGACGCTGGAAGCCTACGTGGCGCTCGCCCGATCCGGGTTCGTCGATCCCGACCTCGACTACCCCGCCATCCATCAGGCCTTCGTCGACGGACGACTCGATGCCATCATCGACGGCGAATGGGTCGCCGGTGAACTACACACCGCGATGGGCGAAACTCTCGGGATCGCCCCGCTCCCGACCTGGGAAGGAACGCCCCTGCAAGCGTTCCGATCCGCCCAGGTGCTCGCCTTTCCCAATCTCTCGCTTTCCGGTCGGCGCGGACCGCTCCTGCGCCAACTCGCGCGCTTCCTCCAGACCCCGGAAGCCCAGCGGTATATCTGGCAAACGATCGGGGCAATCCCCGTCCGGCGCGACACCCAGGCCGAGCTCCGCGCCTCCGGTGACCACCACATGGCGGCCCTCCTCGAAACGTGGGCCGCCGCCGACGCCCTGCGCCCCGACCGCCGCATGCCCCTGGTCTGGGAAGCGCTGAAAGTCGGTTTCACCCGCTGTGCCGAAGGCATCTACACCGCCGCCGATGCCGCTGCGTTCATGCAGCATCGCTTCGCACAATCCTCGCCTTCCCAGGCGCCTCTGCCTCCCGACCGATGAGCCGTCCTGCGAAAACCGCCATCAGCTACGGCCGCAAGGTCCGCCTCGCCCTGGCCTTCGGCATCCTCCTGCCGATCCTGCTGCTGCTCGTCTACAACTTTGTCGAAACCCGCTACAGCAACCTCCGCGAACAGCGTCAGCACAATCGGCACCTCACAGAACTTGCGGCCGCCCGGATTCGTACGTTGCTGAACGAACTCCGATACCAGGCGGGGGAACTGGCCGGCACTCCAGCGGTGCGCCAGCTCGCCGGGGACCTCCTGCAGACAGAGAGGGCCCAGGCCGCCCTGGACGCGTTCGTCACCGACCACGAACTCGTGGCCGCCGCCCTGATCGCCGACGGCTCCCCCTACATCGTCGAAGCCAGCCCCCGGCACGTCGCCGCCCTGTCCGGCCCGAGTCTGATCGACACCGCCCGCAAATTCCTCGCTGCCGACATCACCGAAAATCAACCGCAGCTCCACTGGTTCAGCGACCTCGCTCTCGCTCGGGACATCGCCGCCGACGCCATCCCGGCGCTGGCGCTGCTCATCCCCATCCAGGCCGACGCTGAATCCGCGATACCGGTACGCCGCACCACCGCTGCCCTCGTCGTCTTCATCGACAACGACACCCTGTTGGACAGAATCCGCCTGCCTGGCATAGGACACCTCGCGCTACGCCTCGACCAGCGCCAGCTCATCGCCGCGGGCACACCCGCGACCGGCGACGAGACGGTCGCTGTGCCGACCGACCTCACCATTCATCACCGGGACCGTGCGCTGCCGCTCCATCTCGAAGCCGGTTTTTCGCTCGCGGCACAAGTCCCCCTCTGGACGCCCGCCCAGACCCGCACCGCCCTGGTCTTCATCGTCACGCTCCTCTTCGCGGGCACAATCGCCCATCGGCTCACACGTGCCCTTACCGACCCGGTGCACACCCTGCTCGAATACAGCCGCCAGCTCACCGCGGGACGTTTCGACCACCCCTCGCCCTCCGCCTTCGGCGTTGTCGAGGTGGACGAACTCTCCTCGGCCTTCCGCGAACTCGCAGACAACGTCCGCGAAAAGCTCGAAGCCTACGAACAGGCCGCCGCAGAACTCCGGCGACAGAGCAAGATCCTCGAAACGACCAGCCGCATGGCCAGAATCGGTGGCTGGGAGCTCGACCTCGAGACCCTGACACCGACCTGGTCGGCCGAAGTCTACCGCATCCACGAGGTGCCGCCTGATTACAAACCGACCCTTGAGACGGCTATCGATTTCTACGCCCCGGAGGCCAGGCCCGTCATCCGCGCGGCCGTCGAACTCGCCGTGCAGGACGGCACGCCATGGGATCTCGAACTGCCCTTCATCACCGCCAAGGGCCGACGTATTTGGGTGCGCGCCATGGGCGAGCCTGAATTCGTCGACGGGCGCTGCGTCCGCCTCGCCGGCTGCTTCCAGGATATTACCGAACGCAAACAGGCCGAAGAGCAACTGCGTGACGCCCATCAGGAGATGGCCGCCACGAACTCCCGCCTGCAGGAGGCCATCAAGCGCGCCAACCGGCTCGCTCACGAGGCGCGCGCCGCCAGCGAGGCCAAGAGCGAGTTTCTCGCCATGATGAGCCACGAGATCCGCACGCCGATGAACGGCGTTCTCGGCTACACCCAGCTCCTGCAGGAAACACCCCTCACTCCCGAGCAGCAGGAATACGTGCATACCATCCGCACCTCGGGAGAAGCCCTGCTCGCGCTCATCAACGACATCCTCGACTATTCCAAGATCGAAGCCGGCAAACTCACCCTCGAATTCCAGGTCCTCGATCTGCGGGAAATCGTCGAGGATGTCGCCGGCCTGCTCGCCGTGCAGGCCGAGTCACGCGGCCTCGAGCTTATCATCGCGGCCGCGCCCGACCTGCCCACCCGCATCCGGGCCGATTTAGTGCGCGTTCGCCAGGTCATCATCAACCTCGTCGGCAACGCCCTCAAATTCACCGAACGCGGCCACGTCCGCATCGAAATCGCCCCAGCGGAGGACGACTCCCGCTTCCTGCGCTGCGCCATCACTGACACCGGCATCGGGATTCCCCCGAACAGGATCGACCGCCTCTTCAAGCGCTTCAGCCAGGCCGATGCCTCCACCACCCGCCGCTTCGGCGGCACCGGCCTCGGCCTCGCCATCTGCAAACGCCTCGTCCAAATGATGGGCGGAGCCATCGGCGTCACCTCCACTCCCGGCCAGGGATCGACGTTCTGGTTCACCCTCCCGCTGCATCCGTCCCGGGATGCCACCCCGTTCCCGCCCGCGATCCGCGCCACCCCCCGGCACGCCCTCATCGTCACCCCGGTCGACGGGATCGCCGAAGTGCTCACCGCCACCCTCGAGCGCTGGTCATTCCGCTGCACCCGCGCCGCCGACGCCACCACCGCCGAAAAGCTGCTGCGGAGCCATGCCGATCCCGGCTCCCGCCCGGTGCTCATCCTCCTCGAACAGCGTCTCCACGACAACAGCGTCGGCACGCTCGCGCGCACCCTGAAGCACCTCGCCGGGCCGGGGTGTCGCCTCGTCCTCCTCACCCGGACCTCCACCCGTCTCCGCCCCGCAGAAGCGCACCAACAGGGCATCGACGCCGTGCTGCCACGCCCGCTCGTGCGCCCCGCCCTGCTTTTCGACGCGCTCGGCGAACTCGTCGCCCGCGGCCCGATCCCGGCCGCCAACGCCACCTCCCGTGATGGAACAAACACGTCAGCCACCACCGCGGCCAACCGACTTCCCGCCGAAGGCGTTCGCGTCCTCCTGGCCGAAGACAATCTCATCAACCAGAAACTCGCCGCCACCATGCTCCGGCGCATCGGCTGTGTGGTCGATGTTGCTTCAGATGGCCGCGAAGCAGTCGAGCTGGCCATATCCAGATCCTATGACATTATCTTTATGGATGGCCATATGCCGGAGATGGACGGCATTGAAGCGACCGCCGAGATCCGCCGGCACCTCGCAGGCCGACATGTCCCCATCGTCGCTTTCACCGCCGCCGCCATGCACGGCGATCGCGAGCGCTGCCTCGCCGCCGGCATGGACGACTACCTCACGAAGCCCATCCGCCGCGAACACCTCCTCGAGGCCCTGCGCCGCCACACCCGGGCCGGCCAGCGCGCCGCCCCGGCGTGACCCCGCCCGGACGTCCGTCACCACACGCTCACGACACCCGCAGCGCCGCTATCCCCACCACCAGCAGCAGCGCGGCCAGCACCGCGAGCACGCCGCCGAAAGCTCGCGGCAACCACCGCTGAGCCCGGCCCAACCGCCGCGCCACCACCCGAGACTGCAGGGCCAATACGATCAGCGTCCAGCACATCACTCCGTGCACCACGATCGCCACCGGCACCCCGAACCGCCAGGCCGCGGCCTCGTGCCGGGGCAACACCTGGGCGAGCAGGCTCACGAAAAACAGGAACGCTTTCGGGTTGAGCACATTGCAGCCCAGCCCCTGCCAGAAACCCGTGCGCAACCCGGCCCCCAGCCATCGCCCCGCCGGGACGCCGCGATTTTCCGCGCCCCGTCCCCCCATCGCCGGCGCCCGCTCCCGGCTCGTCACCGCCCGCACTCCCACCCAGCCAAGGAAAAGCGCACCGCCGAGCTGCACGCCGGCAACCGCCGCGGGAGACAACACCGCCAGCCCGCTCCCGATGACGAGCATCTGCACCGCCAGCCCGGTCCCGATCCCGCCAACGGTACCCAACGCCAGGGCACGATCGCCACCGATGCTGTTCTTCACGACGATCATGAAATCCGGCCCCGGACTCAGCAGAGCCAGCGTCAGCACACCGAGCACCAGGGCGAGGTCGGTCAGCATGGTCCCATTCATTGCGCTCGCTTCGTCCGCTGCGGCTTCGCCGGGTTTTTCCTACGCCTGCTCGATGCTGTAGCGCTCGCGAATATCCTCCGGGATCGGGCATGCCCGGCGGGTCTCCAGGTCGATCAGCGTATACTCCGCCCACCCGTCACAGCACCGCTTCCCGTTGTCATCGCGATCGATTTCGAAACCGATCTTTACCCCGTCGCGCCGAAAGCTGTCCACCCAGGTGCGCACGACAAACCAATCGCCCAGGCCAAGCGGACGTTTGAAGTGCAACTGCGTCGCGACCAGATAC
>RFJS01000365.1 GCA_003694825.1 Verrucomicrobiota bacterium
CTCGGGACGCTCGAGGATGCCGTGCGTCAGCAGATCCTGGTGACAATCATCGTCGTCGTGCTCATGGTGCTGCACCTGCGCAGTGCCGCCCTGATCTCCGGCGTGCTTCCGCTGGCCGTGCTCTTTGCCTTTATCGGCATGCGGCTCTTCGGGGTGGATGCCAACGTCGTCGCCCTCTCCGGAATCGCCATCGCCATCGGCACGATCGTGGACATGGGGGTCGTGCTCATCGAAAATATTCTCAAGCACCTCGAGGCGGCGCCGGAGGACGAGGACCGGCTCGAGGTCGTCTTCCGCGCCTGCTCGGAGGTCGGCAGTGCCGTGCTCACGGCGGTGTTGACGACGGTGATCAGTTTTCTGCCCGTGTTCACGATGGAGGCCGCCGAGGGGAAACTGTTCCGTCCCCTGGCCTATACCAAGACCTTCGCCCTGATCGGCTCGATCGTCGTCGCCCTCACGGTGATACCGCCGCTCGCACACTGGATCATCGCCGGGCGGCTGCGCACACAGGCGGGACGATGGGGCCTGTGGGGCGCGGTGCTCATCGCGGGGATGGTGCTGCCGTTCGTCTTTGGCTGGTTCCCGCTCTGGGCCGGGCTGCTGATGGTCGCCGTGGGGCTCTACAATCTCGTCGAGTCGCGGCTGCCGCGGCTCTTCCGCCGGGCGTCGATCATCACGGTCAACGTGCTTGCGGCGGTCGTCGTCGGCGTGCTCCTCGCCGGCGACTGGAAGCCATTGGGGCCGGAGCAAGAGGTGGCCAATATCGTCTTTGTCGCGGTCGTCGTCGGCGGGCTTCTCGGGGCGTTTTTTCTCTTCATCCGCTTTTACGCGCCGATGTTGCGGTGGATCCTGCGCCACAAGCTTCTCTTCCTCGCGGGCAATGCGCTCATCATCGCGCTCGGTTTCGTCGTCTGGCTGGGCTGGGGACGGCTGACGGTGTGGATGCCGGAAGGCATTCGAAAGAGCCGTGTGTATGTGGCGCTCAACCACGCGTTTCCCGGCCTCGGCAAGGAGTTCATGCCCAATCTCGACGAGGGCTCCTACCTCTACATGCCCACGACCATGCCGCACGCCTCGATCGGCGAGGTGCTCGATGTGATCCGCAAACAGGACATGGCCATCAGCGCGATCCCCGAGGTCGAGAGTGCCGTGGGGAAGCTCGGCCGGGCCGAGAGCCCGCTCGATCCGGCGCCGATCTCGATGATTGAAACCATCATCACCTACAAGCCCGAATACATCACCGATGCCAATGGGCGGGTGCTGACGTTCGCCTGGGACGAGGCTTCCGGCGCGTTCCGACGCGATGCGGGCGGGCAGTTAATTCCCGATCCGGATGGGCGGCCGTACCGGCAATGGCGCGACGAAATTCGCAGTCCCGAAGACATCTGGGCAGAGATCGTCAAGGCGGCGACGATTCCGGGAACGACATCGGCACCGGAGCTGCAGCCGATCGCTGCCCGCATCGTCATGCTGCAGAGCGGCATGCGGGCACCGATGGGGCTGAAGGTTTTCGGTCCCGATCTGGCCACGATCGAGAAGGTCGCTCTCGAGATCGAAGCGCTGCTCAAGCAGGTGCCGTCGATCAAGGCCGAGGCCGTGCTGGCCGACCGCATCGTCGGCAAGCCCTACCTCGAGATCGATATCGACCGCGAGGCCATCGCCCGTTACGGGATCCGCATCGACATGGTGCAGGATGTCATCGAAGTAGCCATCGGCGGCAAACCGATCACCCAGACCGTCGAAGGCCGCGAGCGCTACCCCGTGCGCGTGCGCTATCAGCGCGAGTTGCGCGACACCATTGAGGCGCTCGGCGATATCCTCGTTGCCGCTCCCGATGGCGCGCAGATCCCGTTGAAGCAGCTCGCCGAGATCCGCTATGTGCGCGGTCCGCAGGTGATCAAGAGCGAGGATACCTTCCTCGTCGGCTACGTCATTTTCGACAAGCAGCCGGGGTATGCGGAGGTGGATGTCGTCGAGCAGGCGCGTGACTTTCTCGAAGGCAAGATCGCCTCCGGGGAACTCGAGATACCGGCCGGGGTGAGCTACAAATTCACGGGCAGCTACGAAAACCAGGTGCGGGCGGAAAAAAAGCTGCGGATCGTTCTTCCCGTGGCTCTGTTCGCCATCTGGCTCATCCTCTATTTTCAGTTCCGGCGCCTTTCCACGACGCTGCTCGTGTTTTCCGGCATTCTCTTCGCCTGGTCCGGTGGTTTCATTCTCATCTGGCTCTACGGGCAGCCCTGGTTTCTCGACATCGACCTCTTCGGCCACAACCTCCGGCAGCTCTTTCAGATGGGAACGATCAACCTGAGCGTCGCCGTGTGGGTCGGCTTTCTCGCACTTTTCGGCATCGCCACGGACAACGGCGTGATTGTCTGCACCTACCTGCAACAGGTGTTCCGGGAGCAGCGGCCGAAGACGATCGAACAGATCCGCGCCGCCACCGTCGAAGCCGGCGACCGCCGCGTGCGGCCCGCCATGATGACGAGCGCGACCACGATCCTCGCCCTCCTGCCTGTATTGACATC
>RFJS01000366.1 GCA_003694825.1 Verrucomicrobiota bacterium
CCACACTGTATCAGGATTGGGATGATCAGACTGTGTTCATGGCGGGCTTTTCCTGGGCCGCCACCTCCGACCTGCTCCTGCGCTTCGGCGCCAACTACGCGAGCAATCCTATCCCGGACCAATATCTCAACTGCCTCTTCCCGGCCATCGTCCAGAAGCACCTGACCGCCGGCCTCGGCTACCGCATCAATGAAGCCTCGAGTATCGATCTGTCCGTGACGCGCGGTTTCGGCGAAACCGTCACCAGCGGCTACAGCGTGACCGTGAAACACAGCCAGTGGAACGGGCAGATCATGTATTCCCATCGTTTCTGACCACCGGACAACCAAACAACCGAAGCACGCATCATGAAGAAAATCGTCATCCTCGGCGCTGGCACGGCCGGTACGATCATGGCCAACAAACTGGCCGGAGTCCTCGATCCGGACAGTTGGCACATCACCGTGGTCGACCGCGACGGCACACATCATTACCAACCTGGCTACCTCTTTGTGCCGTTCGGCATCTACTCGCCCCGTGATATCGTGAAGCCTCGCCGCGACTACCTGCCGCGCGGCGTCGAGGTGGTGATTTCGCCCATCGATGTCATCGAGCCCGACAAAAACCGCGTCCGGCTCGAGGGCGGCCGTGTTCTCGAATACGACTTCCTCATCATCGCCACCGGCTCGCGGATCGACCCTTCGCAGATCGAAGGCATGACCGGGCCGGGATGGCGGCGCGACATCTTCGACTTCTACACGCTCGAGGGCGCCTCCGCCCTCGCCCGCCACCTCAAACACTGGGAAGGCGGACGTCTCGTGATCAACATCGCCGAGATGCCCATCAAGTGCCCGGTCGCGCCGTTGGAATTCGCCTTTCTCGCGGACTGGTGGTTCACCGAACAGGGCATCCGCGACAAGGTTGAGATCGAATACGTCACTCCGCTGCCCGGCGCCTTCACCAAGCCCAGGGCATCCGAACTGCTCGGCGACTTTCTCGACCGCAAGGGCATCCATCTCACCGCCGACTTCGCCATCGGTCGTGTCGAAGCCGAAGAGAAAAAGATCGTCTCCTGGGATGAACGCGAAGTGCCCTACGACCTGCTCGTGACCATTCCGACCAACATGGGCGACCCCGCTATCGAGCGCTCCGGCTTCGGCGACGAGCTCAACTTCATTCCCACCGACAAACACACCCTGCAGTCGAAGGTGAAGGAAAACATCTTCGTCATCGGCGACGCCACCGACCTTCCCGCCTCCAAGGCCGGTTCCGTCGCGCACTTCGAGGCGGATATTCTGTTCGAAAACATCCTCTCCGCCCTCGACGAACGCCCCTTGCGGGCGCGCTTCGACGGCCATGCCAACTGCTTCATCGAGTCCGGCTTCAACAAGGGCCTGCTCATCGATTTTAACTACGACACCGAGCCGCTCCCCGGAAAGTTCCCGCTTCCGGGCATCGGCCCCTTCTCCCTGCTCGAGGAGACACGCATGAATCACTACGGCAAGATGATGTTCCGCTGGGTCTACTGGAACCTCCTGCTGCGAGGCGCCGAACTGCCGATCCAGGCCGAAATGTCCATGGCTGGAAAACGTGCCTGAAGAAAATGAATACAACGCCACAACCCGACCTCAACGAGCGCATCGAAGCCCTTGATCGCAAGCTCGACCTCGTCCTCGAGGAGCTGGAGCATTCGCGCCGCATCCGCCGGGAGGTCGAGGAACTCAAGGACGACCTCGCCCGCATCGGCAAGGACATGTTCGGCACGGTTGTCCACGAGCTCGAGGACGTCGCGCCGTTCGTGCGCACCGGCGACTTCGCCGATCTGCTCAAGCGCCTCCTGCGCAACACCAACACCCTCAACGATCTCCTCATCCAGCTCGAGAGCGCCCGCGCCTTCTTCGAAGACGCCTCGCCTCTGGTGCGTTCGGGATTCAGCGAACTGCTGGGCCGGCTGGACGAGATGGACCGCAAAGGCTACTTCGCCATGGGGCGCGAGCTTGCGCGGGCCGTCGACAACGTCGTCGCCAGCTTCTCGGTCGAAGACGTGCGACTGCTGGCGGAAAACCTCGTCGCCATCCTCGAGACCGTGAAAAACCTGACCCAGCCCGAGATGCTCCAGGCGATCAACAACGCCGTCGAAGTCTACAAGAACATCGATTTCGACACCGTCGAGGAATACTCGCTCTGGAAGGCCTTTCGCGAGATCAATCGCCCCGAAATGCGCCGTGGCCTCGGCTTCATGATCGCCTTCCTGCGCAACCTCAGCGCCCACCGCCCGGCCCAGCTTTCGGCACCGTCCGCAAAGACCGAAGCCGGTGCCCCCCATCCTGTTTCATAGACACAACCCGCAACCATTAACCAGAGACACACACCATGCCAACACGCACCATCAACGGAAAGACGATCGAATTCGACGACGAAGGCTTCATGGTCGACCACACCCAGTGGGACCGCGAAATCGCCAAGGTCA
>RFJS01000367.1 GCA_003694825.1 Verrucomicrobiota bacterium
GCCGCGGCGATCACCGCGAGTTCGGTTTCCGCACGGGAGCGCCGGCCCCGCTCGGTCACGCTCTGCGTCAGACCGATCGCGATCGTCATGAGGATCCCCACGAGCAGCAGAACCAGCGACAGTTCGATCAGCGTAAACGCCGCCCGGTTCGCACCCGACGCCAGAATACGGCTGGTTGCTCCGGTTTTCCCGAGCGATACAGGGTTGGACATCGCGTGGTTCACAGGCAGCAGCAATCCCGCGGACAGTGGCGCATCGTCTGACACGGATCAACCATCTGTTGCAAACGGAGGCATAGACCAGCCGTTTCCCTTTTCCGAAAACCCATGCCGCCCGGCACGATCGTCCACCGGCAGGCGACATCGCCGCCGAAACGTGTGCGGGGGGCAGGTTTTTCCCGCGCCGCGCCTTCAGCCGGGCTCCAACCACGAGTCGCCAACGAAAGGCGGTTGCCGTCGGTTTTCGCAATCGCCAATCTCCGATGTCATGGACCTTGGGCAGTTGATGCACGCCTATCGCAATCTCTCCACCGCCGACAAAGAGCGTTTCGCGGTTCTCGTGCGTGCCCATCAGGTCTTTACCTCGCCGATGCTCGTGCGCGAGCTGGCCAGACGCCACATGGAGATCGACTCCGGCATGAACCCCAGGCGCGGCGAGGTCCAGGAGGCGCTCACGCCCTGGCAACTTCCAGAGGACACCCTCGACGCCTTGCGTCGTTTCGCCCGCTTCTGCTCGGGCTCTCTCGAGGAACTCACGCTCCTTGCCCGGCAGAATCCTCACGATGCCGAGCGGCTGCTGATCACCATCGCGACATTCGCAAAGACGATGGCGGAAGGCGGGGCTCCCGTCACTGACGCCGACACGCTTGAGACGACCGATGAAATGGGCCGCACTAACACGATCGCAGTGATACAACGCGCCGTCTGCGTCTACTGGCTCGACGCCGCTCTGCGCCGCATCCGCTTCCTCGCTTTTCGGCGTGCCCTCGAATAGCCGGCAGGAAGCACCCGACCGGCCGCCGGGCGCCCCTGCCCCGAAAACACACCGGCCGCTCCGTCGATGCCCTCGGGGCGAACCTCGCGGGCATCGCGGCGTGGCTCAATCCGCCTTCTGCAACGACGCCAGCACGCTGAAATCCTCGAGTGTGGTCGTATCGCCCTTCACCTCGCCTCCGGCGGCGATCTCCTTGAGCAAACGTCGCATGATTTTGCCCGATCGCGTCTTGGGCAGAGCCGCGGCGAAGCGAATCACGTCCGGCCTGGCGATCGCTCCGATCTCGCGCGCCACGTGCTTGCGCAGCGTCTCCTTGAGCTTCTCGGACGCCTTCACGCCGTCCTTGAGGGTCACAAAGACCACGAGCGACTGCCCCTTGATCTCATCGGGCCTGCCGATTGCCGCGGCCTCGACCACACTCGGATGGCTCACCAGCGCGCTCTCGACCTCCGCGGTCCCGATCCGATGTCCTGATATATTCAATACATCGTCGATCCGGCCGACGATCCAGAAATAGCCGTCCTCATCCTGGCGGCACCCATCACCCGTGAAATAGATCCCCGGGTAGTCCGACCAGTATTGACGCTTGAAACGGTCATCATCCCCCCAGAGCGTGCGCAGCATCGAGGGCCACGGCTGAGTGATAACCAACTTGCCTCCCGTGTTTCGCGGCACCTCGCGGCCTGTTTCGTCCACCACCTTCGGGACGACGCCGAAAAACGGCAGCGTCGCCGACCCCGGCTTCTGCGGAATCGCGCCGGGCAGCGGCGTGATCATGATCGCGCCGGTTTCCGTCTGCCACCAGGTATCGACAATCGGACAACGCCCGCCGCCGATCACCTTGTAATACCACATCCACGCTTCGGGATTGATCGGCTCGCCGACGGTCCCGAGCAAGCGCAGGGACGAAAGGTCGTGCCGCTTCGGGTGCTCGTCGCCCCACCGCATGAACGCCCGGATCGCAGTCGGCGCGGTATAAAAAACAGTCACGCGGTGCCGGTCGATAATCGACCAGAAACGATCGGGCCCGGGATGGTTCGGCGCGCCTTCATACATCAGCGTCGTCGCTCCATTGGACAAAATGCCATAGACGACGTAACTGTGGCCGGTGATCCAGCCGACATCGGCGGTGCACCAATACGTATCCGTCTCCTTCAGATCGAAAACATACTTCGAGGTGATCGTGGTGCCGAGCAGATAGCCGCCGCTCGTATGCAACACGCCCTTCGGTTTTCCGGTGCTTCCGCTGGTATAGAGAATAAACAGCGGGTTTTCCGCATCGAATGCCTTCGCCCGGTGCACGTGCGCCGCCGCCGGCACCACATCGTGCCACCAGATATCCCGATCCTTCTTCATCCGCACCCGACTGCCGGTGCGCCGCAGGACAAGCACTTTCTCGACCGAAGGCGTTCCCTCGAGCGCCCGATCCACGTTCTCCTTCAGCGGCACCACTTTGCCGCGCCGCCATCCGCCGTCCGCCGTGATGACGAGCCGCGCCTCGCAATCGTTCACGCGATCCTTGATCGCTTCTGAACTGAAGCCGCCGAAAATCACTGTGTGCACCGCGCCGATACGGGCACATGCGAGCATGGCAATGGCCGCCTCCGGCACCATGGGCATGTAGATGGCGACGCGATCGCCCTTCCCGAGACCGAATCCTTCCAGCACATTCGCCAGGCGGCACACCTCATGATAAAGCTGCTTGTAGGTCAGCGTGCGCTCATCGCCACCTTCGCCCTCGAAAATGATCGCCGCCTTATTCTCCCGCGCCGTGCCGAGATGGCGATCGAGACAATTTTCAGCCACATTGAGCCGGCCGCCCACGAACCACTTCGCGTGTGGCGCCTTCCACTGCAGAACCTTCCGCCACTTCTTTCGCCACAGAAGCAACTCTTCAGCCTGCTTTGCCCAGAATTCCTCTGGATTATTGACAGATTGGCGATAGAGCCTACGGTATTTCGCCAAACTTCCGATATGGGCCTGAGCCTGGAATTCGTCCGGGGGGTTGAACTTGCGATTTTCGCGGGTAACAGAGGTAATATTCTCGCTCGACACGGTTGGATCAGTCTGAAAGACGGTTGTCGTGTTGGGGTGAAAAACGGGACGTCTTTTTGGGCGAAATTCCGACTCGGTCAATCCCGGAAGTCCCGTCCGTAACACGGAACGTCCGCCGCCCGTGGGGTGCGCGTGACCCTCTATTGAACGGACGCCCCGCCGGCAGCGATCCTCCCTGACCGCTGCTCAAATCCATTCGCGGGCCCACCCGCATCGATTTACCTGCAACATGGAAGACACCACAGCAAACCAACCCGAGACCATCCAGGTCGAGGGAATCCTCGAGATCACAAACAACAAGACCGGCACGCTGATCGATCCGGTTCGCGGCGGCAAGGGTCGCCCCACCGACCCCTTCGTCCCGCGGGAGCTGATCCGGCGCTTCAAACTCAAGCCCGGCAGCCACATCGTCGCCACCGCGAATCCCGACAAGCGCTTTCCGAATCCGAAAGTTCGCTACATCGAATCGGTCGACGGGATGGCGGTCGATGAGCGCCGCAAGGTCCTCGATTTCACGCAGCTCACGACGATCACCCCGAACGAACAGATCATTCTCGAGTCGAAGCGCGAGCAGCGCATGACCACCCGGATGATGGATCTGTTCTGCCCCATCGGCAAGGGGCAGCGCGGTCTCATCGTCGCGCCGCCTCGCACGGGCAAGACCACGCTGCTGCGCGACATCGCCCTCGGGGTCATTGAAAACCACCCCGAGTGCCACGTGATGATGCTCCTCATCGACGAGCGCCCGGAAGAGGTCACCGACATGCGCCGCAACGTCCCGGCCGAAGTCTGGGCCTCCTCCAATGACGAGGAAATCAAGAACCACGTGCGCGTCGCCGACCTTTGCATCGAGCGCGTCAAGCGCCTCGTCGAAGCCGGCAAAGACGTCGTCGTTCTCCTCGACTCCATCACCCGGCTCGCCCGTGCGCACAACAACCTGCGCAGCAGCGGGCGCACCGGCAGCGGCGGCCTCGACGTCCGCGCCCTCGAAAAGCCCCGCCAGCTCTTCGCCGCCGCGCGCAACACCGAGGAGGCCGGCAGCCTCACCATCATCGCCTCGGCCCTGATCGAAACCGGAAGCCGCGCCGACGAAATCATTTTCCAGGAGTTCAAGGGCACCGGCAACATGGAGATGGTCCTCGACCGCAAGATCGCGGACATGCGCATCTGGCCGGCCATGAACATTGCCGCCTCCGGCACCCGCCGCGAAGAACTGCTCATCGACGCCGACAAGCTCGAGGCCATCCACTTCTTCCGCCGCGCCCTCGTGTCGCTCAAGGTCGAGGAAGCCGCCGAGACCGCGGTCACCCGCCTGAGCAAGACAAAGACCAACGAGGAATTCCTCAAACTCATCTCCCGGTAAGCCTGCGTGATCGTCCTCCCGGAAAAGCCCGATTCCGTTCGCCCAGCGCCGCGCCGCATCCGTCTCACTGGCCGCCTCACCGCCTCCGCGGCACCCTCTGAACGGGATTCACCTTTTCATGGGAACTTCACGCTTGATCCTCCGGCGGTAAACCGGGAAAACCACCACCTTTTTCCGCTGTCGGGATAGTCCGGCTTGGTTGTCCATCCCCTGCACAAACAGTCATTTATGCAAAGTTTCTCAGCTCAATGCCTCGACATGGCGCGTTCGATGCTTGGCCACAACCTTTCGGCCATCAACCCTGACGGATCGATCACGCCGGTTGAGGGTGAGGAGCCCCGTTCCGACGAACCAGGACACGCCGCGCTCGCCATCGGCGAATTCTATCGCGCCACCGGTGAGACCACACTCGACGGAGTCGACCTCGTCGACCTCGCCGCGCGCTGCATCACCGCCCAGGCCTTCAGCGAGCCCGCCGGCGAAAACGGCCTCGCCTACGCGGCCCTCGCCCTGCTCTCCTTTGGTCCCTCGAAGGAACGCAACGTCGTCTGGGAACGTCTCGTCGACGAGACCCGCCAGCGGCTCGACCGCCAGCTGCTGCATCGCAGCGACTACGACAACCACTGGCAGGCCTTCAACATCGCCAAGGCCGTCTGCCGCTACTCCCTCGGCCTTTCCAGAAAAGACGAAACCGGCCGCCTCATCGAGCGCTTCGTCAGCCGCATCAAGGAGACCAGCTCCGCCGGATTTTTCGACGACTGCGACAGCAAGGGCATCGGCGGCAATTTCGACATCTACGGGCCGATGAGCTTCGTCTTCATCCGGCAGGCTCTCCAGCTCCATGCCAACGCCGGCCTGCGTGAGCGCAAGCTCCCCACGCTGCGGACTTTCGCCGAGAAATACATCAAGCTGCTGCCCGACCTCGTGCGTCACGACGGTCTCGGCTGGGGCTATGGCCGCTCTGCCGGCGCCTATGGCCAGATGCACTGCATCTCGCTTCTGCTGCAGAGCTTCCGCGACAACTGGATCGCTCCCGAGCAGCAGGAACGCTATTTCGACATCCTCCGGCGGCTCTTCTACTTCTTCTACGTCACCTACCTGGACCAGGAGCACGGCTACCTCGTGATTCGCGACGCCGAGCGGGCCACCGTGCCTCAGCACACTACCCGCATGGCGAATTTCGACGGCGCCCGCTACCTCTGCCAGTGGTCGCGTCTCGCCAGGCAGATCGACGCCCCGGAAAACCCGAAGCCGCAGCCGGCCCGCACCGCCGGTCGTTACGTCATCTTCGACAAATCCAACCGCAAAGAGCAGGGCCTCTTCCTCTACCGCGACGCCGAAAGCGGACTGCACATCCAGCTCCCGCTCGTCGGCATGCATGGCCACGCCACCGCAGACGGTCTGCCCTTCCCGCATTGCCCGGGCATCTTCGACTGGCCGAGCAATGTCTACCTGCCGATCCTCCTGCCGGAGCTTCAGGTTGGCGAACATCGCTTCATCCCCGCCTTCTACGGCAAGCGCTGCAGCGCGGGACTGGGAGTCCGCAACTCCTTCTTCTTCCGTTACGAACAGCCCGAGTGGATCAATACCAACGAGGAGATTGTTCCCGGTCTGGGCACCTGCAAGGTCAGCTGGACATTCTCCGGCAACAAGGTCACCAGCGACTTCATCTACACCGTCAAGAGCCAAGTGCAGCTCGACCAGTTCCGCTACGTCCTCGCCATCGGGTCGCCACACTCCCAATACCACACCGACAGCTCGCCCATGCTCGGCGAGGCCGGTCTGCGTTGTGCCGTCGTCAAGGATGACTTCCAGGGCATCTGGACCGAAACCGAGGTCGTGACCAACGATCCGGCCTATCGCTCCAACTACGGCAACATCCACTACCTGCAGACGCTCATCCGGGATCATCCGCTGATCATGCGTCCGGGAAACACCTACCGCCTCACCGTCACCTTCGAGCCCGACATCTCGATCGTCGGCTGATCCGGGCAACGCGCCCGGAAACGTTCCTCCATCACACGGCCAGCGACACCAGCGATGCTCGCCCGGCGGATCATTCCGTGCCTCGACGTCACCGGCGGACGCGTCGTCAAGGGCGTCAACTTTGTCGACCTCGTCGATGCCGGCGATCCGGTCGAGTGTGCCCGTGCCTACGACCAGCAGGGTGCCGATGAGCTCGTCTTCCTCGACATCACCGCATCCTCGGACGGGCGTGACATCATGCACCACGTCGTCGAAGCCACCGCCTCCCAGTGCTTCATGCCGCTCACTGTCGGAGGCGGACTGCGCAGCGTCGACGACATCCGCCGCATGCTCCATTCCGGCGCAGACAAGGTCAGCCTCAACTCCGCCGCCATCGCCCATCCCGATCTCATCCGCGACGCCGCCCGGGTCTTCGGCAACCAGTGCATCGTCCTCGCCATCGACGCGCGCCGCGTGCCCGGTGAAGAGCGCTGGGAAGTCTATTCGCACGGCGGCCGCAAACCCACCGGCCTCGATGACATCGAGTGGGCGCGGCGCGGCGTCTCGCTCGGCGCCGGCGAAATCCTCCTCACCAGCATGGACTGCGACGGCACCAAAGCCGGCTACGACATCGAACTGACCCGGCGCGTCAGCGAGGCCGTCGAAGTCCCTGTCATCGCCTCAGGCGGTGCCGGCACGCTCGACCACCTCGTCGAAGTCCTCGAAAAAGGCGGGGCCAGCGCCGTGCTCGCCGCCTCGATCTTTCATTTCGGCACGTTCACGGTCCCACAGGCGAAAAAACATCTCGCCGAACACGGGATCCCGGTCCGGCTCACCTGAGCCGCCGTGCCGGCGTCCGACACGGCTGGACGTGTCCCGCCGCCGGCCCGCCGGAGCGCCTCCGTCAGCGGGCTGGAGCCGCCGGTTCGCGAGGTGAATCGGGCTCATCGGGTTCTTCGGCCTGCGCCGCGCCCTGCGTCTCCCCGGCCGCCTCCGGCGCGTCCGACGCCTCCCCGGCCGCACCTTGCCTCCCGCCACGCGGCTCTCCAAGCAAAACGCCGAGCTTCTCCCGCACACTCACAAAAAACGCTGCATCCATCTCCCCGGCCGGCACCTCGACCACGCGCTTCGACGATCGATGCTCGTAGAGAATCACATCCGCACCGGGCTTGCGGCCGCGGTTGCGCAACACCCGCTTGCGCTCGAGCATCAACGCCAGGAACTGCTTCAGCGCCGCATTCTCCTCGACCGGATCATCCGATTCCGCCGTCAAGGAGAGAAACAGCGACTCCGCCGTCAGCTTCAGCTCCTTTTCCGGGTTCTCCTGCGCCACCGGCGGCTTGTAGCGGCGCACCCACCGGCAAACGACATCGCCCAACGGCTCCGCCCGTCCATCCTCGGACTCCAGCCAGTCCAGCCGCACATAATCGCCGGCGGCAACCCGCACCAGGTGGCTCACCACCCGGTCATCCTTTCGGAACTCGACCCCCGAGATGAAACACCGGCCGGACTGTGGCTGTAGATGCAGATCCATTGTTGCAGAAAACGAATTCGCTCGCAGCGAGGAAACCGCGCAACAAAACCGTCGAGCGCGACATGATCAAGGGTCGAGTCATTGCCATTGGGGACGTCCACGGATGCATCGACGAGCTCCGCGATCTCCTCGACACGCTTGCCCCCGCCGCCGACGACTACGTCCTCTTCCTCGGAGACCTCGTCAACCGCGGCCCCGACAGCCACGCCGTCATCCAGACCGCCCGCGAGATCGGCGCCCGGGCCCTCCTCGGCAACCACGAACTGCGCCTGCTCCAATATCGAAAGACCGGCGACAAATCCCGGCTGCGCCCCAACGACTTCGACACGATCCGCCAGCTCACCGATGCCGACTGGCGCTACCTCGAAAACATGGCGCTCCATCACCACCGGCCCGACCTCGACACCGTCTTCGTCCATGGCGGCTTCATTCCCGGCCGCGATTGGCGGACGCAGCCGGCCGAGGTCGTCACCCGCATCCAGGTGCTCGGTCCGGACAACAAACCGCTCCGCCGCGGCGAGGCCCCCTACGCCCCGATCTGGGCCGATCTCTGGCGTGGCCCGCCCTTCGTCGTCTTCGGCCACACCCCCTTCATCGAAGCCTATCGCGCGCCCGCGGCTCTCGGCATCGACACCGGGTGCGTCATGGGCGGCAAACTGACCGCCTTCGTTCTCCCCGAACGCCGCCTCGTCCAGGTCAAGGCCCGGCGTCGATACGCCTGACCTCCCGGCCGCCGGCCGGACTGTGTCCGTCGCGCGCCGCTCGTCGCTGGTTCGAGCTTGTGCCCGATGCCGCGGCTCTCACACTGCGCGAAATGGGCCGAAACCCGAACGACAAAGGCGAAATCCTCGACGCCGTCGCCCTGCTCGTCATCGACATGCAGGACGCCTTCCTCGACGCCATCCCCGATGGCCGCTCCATCACCGAACGCTGTGCCTTCGCCATCGAAGCCGCGCGGCTCTTTGGCATCGACACCATCTTCACCGAGCAGGTACCGGAAAAGCTGGGACGTACCACCTCCGCGCTGCGCAACCTCGCCCCCAACGCCCGGGTCTTCTCCAAAAACACCTTCCCCGCGCTTGCCGCTCCCGGCCTGATGGACCACCTCAAGCGCCGCGGCATCTACCACCTGATCATCGTCGGCATCGAGACACCGATCTGCGTCTATCAGACGGCCCTTCAGGCTCAGGACGCCGACCTCGATGTCACGATCATCAGCGACGCTGTCGGCGGCCGCCGGAGCGAGGACTGCCGCACGGTCATCGATGCGCTCGCCCGCTCGAGTGCTCACGTGCTCCCCGCGGAAGCGATATTCTACAGCATGCTCGGCTCCACCGCGCATCCGCGCTTCCGCGACTTCACCCGGCTCGTCAAACACTACAACGGCCCCGAGCCTCTCGCCAGCCGTCCCGAGCTGGGCAAGACCCAGCGCGCCGACGAACCCCGCCAACAGACCCCGACCGACGAGACATCCGCCCCGTCCTCCGGCGAATCCACCAGCGGCAGCTCGCGCCGCCGGCGCCGTCGCGGCCGACGCGGCCGCCGTCAGGAATCGCCCCAGGAACCGGGCACGACTCAAGAGACAGCGACGCCGGCCACCACCGACGAGGGCGCCAAAGATGATGACGGCAGGAAGAAGGATCAGACTTCATCCACGCCCAGGACGAAGCGCGAAGAGTCCGAATCCCCGGAGTCGGCGACACCAGCCGCCGCTGAATCGGCCGAGCCCTCCCCGGTCGCCGCCGTCCCCGAAGATTCCGCCCAAACGGAGGCGCCACAGGAAAAGGACGCCGCGGCGAGTGACACCCGTGTCGACAAACCGGCCGATCGCGATGAAGCGGCCACGGACGCGCCAGCGCCCGCCACCGAGCCGGCCGAGGCCGCTACCGTCGAAACCACCGCCGAAACCGTGGAGAAACCGGCGGCCAGGAAAAAGACGGCTCGCAAAAAAACCGCGCGGAAAACCGCCACTCGAAAATCCACCGGCACCACCACCGCCACGAAGAAAACCGCGGCAAAGAAGAAATCGACCACCACGCGCAAGCGCACCGCCTCCACCACCACGAAAAAGAAAGCCGGCAAAAGCAAAAAGGCGGCATCCGCCGCCGGCGACGACTCCAGCGCCGCCACGCCGTCCGAATCGTCTGCCGAGTAAGCCCGACCGCCCATGCCCGTCCGCCTCAACGTCGCCGAACTGCGCTCCCCCGACCGCCGCGAGAACGAGGAATTCGAGGCACTTCTGCTGCTCAAGCGCTGCACCGAGCGCACCGCCCGCAATGGCAATCCCTTCTACGTCGCCGAGTTTGGCGACCAGCATGGATCCTTCACCGCGAACGTCTTCGCCGACAGTCCCGCCTGTGAAGCGCTCCTCGCCACCGAACCGGGCTCCGTCGTGCACATCTCCGGCAAGGTCGAGTCCTATCAGGGCCGTTTTTCGCCGCGCATCAATACGGTGCGCAAGGTCAGCGAGGATGAGCTCCAGCAGCTCGGCGGCATCGAAAATCTCATCGAAACCCCGCCCGAAGATGGAGCCGCCCTCCGCCGCGAACTCGAAGAGGCCGTCACCCGCATCACCCACGAGCGCCTCCGCCGCACCGTGGAACTCGCGCTCGAGGAAGTCGGCGACTCTTTCTTCACCGCTCCGGCGGCCGTGAGCATGCACCACGCCTACCGGCACGGCCTCGTCGAACACACCGTGCACATGGTGCGGGCATGCGAGGCGCTCCTGCCGCTGTATCCGGAAGTGCATGCCGATCTCGCCCGCGCCGGCGTGATCGTCCACGACATCGGCAAGACGATCGAATACACCGATTCACTCGCCCCGCAGAAGACGCGCACCGGCATCCTTCAGGGCCACGTCGTCCTGGGCTACCGCATCGTGCGCAAGGCCGGCATGAAAGCCCGGCTCGACGCCGACACGCTCGAACGCCTCGAACACATCGTGCTCAGCCACCAGGGCGAACTCGAGTGGGGCGCCGCCGCCATGGCCGCGACCCCCGAGGCTGTCTTTGTCTCGATGATCGACAACCTCGACGCCCGCATGGGCATGGTCCAGCGGGCCCTGCGCATCGGCAACGACGCCGAATTCTCCGACTACCTGCCGGGCCTCAAAGCCCCATTGCTGCGCACGCCGCCCGCGATCGCCGCGGCCGAGTCCGCCGAACAGGCCGACCTTCCCCTCGACGACGACACGCTCTGA
>RFJS01000044.1 GCA_003694825.1 Verrucomicrobiota bacterium
GAGGATCCCGCCACCCTGCGCGAGCTCGGCGACCGCGTCGCCGACGCCTTTCATGCCGACGGCCGGCTGCGCGACATCCGCACCACCTGGCGCGATCCCGTCCCGGTCCTTCGTCCGGACTTCGACGCCGAGCGCGGCATGCAGCAGGGACTCTCGCGCCAGGACTTCATCCGCCAGCTCCAGATGCTCAGCGAAGGCGCCGTGCTCGGCGTGTTTCGCGAGAACGATGAGTTGATCCCGATCCGCGTGCGCTTCCCCGAAATCGACCGGGAAGACGCCGGAGAACTCGCCCAGCGCATGATCTGGAGTCCCGGCCGCCGCGGTTGGATCCCGGTCGAGAGCGTCGTCACCGGGATCAGCCTTGAAATGGAGAATGGCCGGATCGAGCGGCTCGACCGCGAGCGTGTGCTCACCGTCGAAGCCAACCCCCTCCCCGGGGAGCTCGCCAGTGCCGCCTTCGCGCGCATCCGGCCCGTCGTCGAAGGCATGGCGCTGCCGGACGGCTACCGCCTCGAATGGGGCGGGGAGTGGGAAAGCTCCACCGAAGCGCAGAGCGCGCTCTTCGCCGGATTGCCCCTCGGCTACATCGGCATGCTCGTCATCGTCATCCTTCTGTTCGGAAGAGCCCGCCAGCCGATCGTGGTATGGAGCGTGGTGCCCATGTCCTTCATCGGCATCACCGTGGGGCTGATCAGCACGGGCGTTCCCTTCAGCTTCATGGCCCTGCTCGGGGCGATCTCGCTCACCGGCATGCTGCTGAAAAACAGCATCGTGCTCGTCGACGAGATCGACGCGCGAATCGCTGCCGGCACGGCCCGCTTCGACGCGCTGGTCGGCGCCAGCATCAGCCGGGCACGGCCGGTCCTGCTCGCCTCCGTCACCACCATCCTCGGCATGGCGCCGCTGATCTTCGACGCCTTCTTCGTCAGCATGGCCGTCACCATCATGGCCGGCCTGGCCTTCGCCACCGTCCTCACACTCGTGGCCGTCCCCGTCATCTACATGATCCTTTTCCGTATCCGTCTCGACGAGACATCTGAAACCCGCGCCGCCGCCACGGCCGGCGCCTGAATTCACCATGCGCACGACTCTTTCTCTTCTTCTCATCTGCCTCACTGCCTCCGGCCTCTCCGCGGACGAGACCGAGACCGCCGCGTCCACCGCGCCCCGGCTGCTTTCGCTCGCCGGCGTCATCCAGGAGGTGGAGTCGGCCAACCTCGACACGCTCATCGCCCGCGAAGGCGTCACCCAAGCGGTCGAGTCGATCCGCCGGGCCCGCGCCGGCCTCCTCCCGCAGGCCCACGTGGAGATCGGCCAATCCCGCAACCGCACGGTCTTCTTCGGACTCGGCGACCCCATCCACACCGAACCGTTCAACCGCTTCGCCGCCGACCTCTCGGTGGCGGTCCCGGTGATCAACATGACGAGCATCGCCCTCTACCAGGAGGCGCGCCACGTCGCCGAGAAGAGCCGCTATGAATACGAGGCGGCGCTCGAAGACCTCAAGCTCGCCGCATCCGAACTGTTCGTCGCGAGCCTCCGGGCACGCGAGGCGCTCGATCTCGCCCGCGCCTCCCTCGCCCGGGCGGAGCGCCTCCGCAAGATCGCCGCCGAACGCGTCGAAGCCGGACGCAACAGCCCGATCGATGTCTCCCGGGCCCGGCTCGAAGAGAGCCATGCCCGCCAGACCGTGATCGAACGCGAGACCGCCGTCTTCGAGGCCGACCAGCGCCTCAAGCGATTCCTCAACATCGACCTGCTCGCACCGGTCGAGCCTCTGGCGATCGATCTCGCATCCTCACCGGCCGAGCTTCCCGAACACCCGCCGGTCAACCTCGGGGCGGTGCTCGAGAAACGCTCCGACTACCTCGCCGGCCTGAAAGCCGAGGAGCGGGCCCGGCTCCTCGTGCGCGCCGCCGACTGGCAGCGCCTGCCTTCACTCAACCTGTATGGATCCTATGGCTACGCGACGGAGACGCCCTTCGACGGCGAGGAAAAGGAGGAATGGTCCATGGGCGTCGCCGTCTCGATCCCGGTCTTCGAAGGTTTTCGCACCCGGGCCGAGAAGGCCATCGCCGAGTCCCAGCTCCGGGCCGCCGAACATCGCGTGCTCGACATCAGCAGGAAGGTGCAGAGCGAGGTGCTCATCGCCTGGGAACAGGTGCGGGCCGCCCGCTCGCGGCTGGAAGTCGGCCGGGAAAATCTCTCCCTCGCCCAGGAGACCTACCGTTTCGCGCTGAACCGTTTCCGGGAAGGCGCCACGGACAACCGTGAGCTGATCGAAGCCCAGCTCGGCCTCGACGCCGCCGAGATCAATCTGCTCGACCTGCGCCTTCAGCACCTGCTGGCCCGCCTCTACTTCGCCCGGGCCTGCGGCTCGGTCGAAACGGTCTTCGACCTTCTCAAGTAGCGGTGCGTCCCGGTGATCCGGACGGCGACTGGCTGTCGAGAAAGGCCCGCAACTCGCGAGCGAGCTTCGGCCCGATGCCGTCGACCTCGCGCAGCTGTTCGACGGTGGCGGATCGGAGTCGATCGAAAGAGCCGAAATGCTCGAGCAGGGCCCGGCGGCGCACCGGCCCGAGACCATCGAAGGCGTCGAGAATCGATTCGCGGATTTTCTTCGAGCGGAGGTCCGCGTTGAAGGTGTTGGCGAAACGGTGGGCCTCGTCGCGCACCCGCTGAAGCAGCTGCAGTCCGGGATGCGAGAGCGGGAGATTCAGCGGCTTCCGGCCGTCGCAGAAGATGATGGTCTCGCGCTTCTTGGCCAGACCGATGAGCATCGGCGGTTCGAGATCGAGCAGGCCGAACGCCCGCAGCGCCGCGCCCACCTGGCCGACGCCGCCGTCGATCACCACCAGATCAGGAAAGGGTTTCTTCTCGGAAGCGAGGCGGCGATAGCGCCGGCCCACGACCTCTTCCATGGCGCGAAAATCATCGTTGCCGAGAAAGCTGCGGATGCGGTAGCGGCGGTATTGCGCCTTGTCGGGGCGGCCGTCCGTAAAGTGTACCATGGAGGCAACGACAAACGTGCCCGAGATGTGCGAGATATCGAAACACTCGATGTGGCGGGGCGGAGCCGCCATACCCAGCGCCTCGCGGAGGGCCTCGAGGGCGTGCGCGTCTCCGGCCGGTGTATGCGGCGTGCGCACGAACTTGCGCGTGCGCGAGAGGGTCTTCTCCATGGCGAAGACGATGTCGCGCAGCTCCGCGGCCTTCTCATACTGCTGGGCCGCGGCGGCCTTCTTCATCTCTTCGGTCAGCTCCGCCAGCCACTCCCGGCTCCGCCCTTCGAGAAACTCGCACGCCTTTTCGAGGCGTTCGCGATATTCCTCGACGGTCACCTCGTTTGGATGGCCGTAGATTTCCTGCCGCACATCATCGTAGAGCCGATAGCGCCCATCATCGAGTCGCCGCGGCGTGGAATCGGCGAGGATCACACCGTAACGGCGTCGCAATTCGGCGAGGGTGCGGCGCAGTGAACCGGAATGGGCGAAGGGGCCGAAGTAGCGGGCCCGGTCATCACGGCGGAAACGGACGAGCTCAAAGGCGGGAATCGGCCGGGTCTCATCGACGCGCACGAGCAGGAAGCGTTTGTCGTCGGTGAAGTCGGTGTTGTATTTGGGCCGGTATTCCTTGATGAGGCGCCCCTCGAGCAGGAGAGCCTCGGGCTCGGACTTCACTTCGATGATCTCGAAATCGCGGATCATGTTGACCAACGCCCGGATCTTCGGGTGCTGAACCATCGCCCGGGAGGGCTGAAAGTAGCTGGAGACGCGGCGCTTGAGATCCTTGGCCTTGCCCACATAGATGATCTTCCCGAGGCGGTCCTTCATGAGGTAGACGCCGGGCTTGTGCGGCAGGCGGCGAACCTTCTCCTTGAGGCTGGATGCTTCGGGCGCTGGCATTTTTCGCAAACTAGCCTAGGTTCCTCCCTTGCCAAGCATTGCCGTCGCTTCATCCCGGGAGCGGCGGTTTCTCTCCCCGCACCACGCGTCACGTTCCATGCCTCCCTCTCCTCGCGTCGAACTCATCACTACCGGCGAAGAGCTGTTGATCGGACTGACCGCCAACAGCCACCTTTCCACGATCGGCGATCGGCTCGCGCGTCGAGGCGTGCGCCTGCAACGCAACATCGTCGTGCCGGACGACGCCGAATCCATCGGCGCGCAGTTTCGCGAGAGCTGGAGCCGGGCGGACATCGTGATCACCACCGGCGGCCTCGGCCCCACCAGTGACGACCGCACCCGCGAGGTCATCGCCGAAGCGCTCGGCCAGCGCCTGGTCTTCGACGGCGAAGCCGAGGCGGCCATCCGCCGCCGTTTCGAGGCCATCGGTCGGAAGATGACCCCCAATAACCTGCGGCAGGCCTATCGGCCCGAGCATGGCGCGATCATCCGCAACCCCCACGGCACGGCGCCGGGCATCTGGGTGGAGCAGGACGGCAAAGTGCTCATCATGCTGCCCGGCCCGCCCAACGAGCTCATCCCCATGCTCGAAGACGAGGTGATCCCCCGACTCGCCGCGCGCGGCCTGCTCGGGAGCGGCCCCCGGCACGTGCAGATCCGCACGGCCGGCCTTGGCGAGTCGGCACTCGAGACGATGCTCGAGCCGGTGTTTGCCAGCTATCCGGGGGTCGAGGTCGCCTATTGCGCCCACCTCGGGTGCGTGGATGTGCGCCTCAGTTCGCCGGACGGCCGTTATTCGCCTACCGAGCTGCAGATCATCGCGAATCACTGCCGCGAGCGGCTCGGCGGAGATTTCGTCTGCTTTGGCGAGGACTCGCTGGTCAAGCTCATCGCGGATCACCTGCGCCTGCGCAACCAGAGCCTCGCCGTGGCCGAATCGTGCACCGGCGGGCTGCTGTCCAATGCGTTCACGGACTTCTCAGGTGCCTCGAAACTGTTTCGCGGTGCGGTGGTCTGCTACTGCAACGACTGCAAGGTCCAGCTGCTCGGCATCCCCGAGTGCCTGATCAAACAGCACGGCGCAGTCAGCGCGGAGGTCGCAGCCGCCATGGCCGCGGGGGTCGCCGAGCATCTCGAGGCCGACTACGGGCTGGCCATCACCGGCTACGCCGGGCCCTGTTGCCGCGAGGTCCGGAACCGGGCCGGGACCGTCTACATCGGGCTGCATACACCTCACGGCATCTGGTCACGAAAAGTCAACTACCCCGGCTCCCGCGACGCCGTCAAGCAGCGGGCGGTTAACGCGGCCCTCGACTGGCTGCGGCGCGAACTCGTCCGCGCCTCAAGCCCCGAGGCGCTCCCCGCCCCGTCGGTCCCGGAAACAGACCCGGCCCGCGAGGAAGCGCTCCGCCTCCTCGGCATCAAAAAAAAGTAGGACAAGCGCCGCGCCGCCACACGCTCATCCGAAGCGGCGGATGCCCGAAGGCCGCCGCGCGCGTCTGACAAGCCTCCCAGCCCGGACCGCGGTCGGCGGGACTGCGGCCGACGGAGCCGGCGACATGTGGCCGGCTCTTCAGGGGAGTGGCGGCCGCGGCAATAGCCCGCTCACTCCACCACGACGGTGTTGCCGACGTAGGACTGCAGGGACCGCGGCAGGAGGCGCTTTTGCAGCATGGCCTTGATGCCGTTGAGGGCGGCGTAGGCTCCGGTAATCGTCGTCATGATACACACATTGTGGGCATAGGCGACCGACCGGATCACGTTTTCATCACGCCGCGGCACCATGCCGGAGGGCGTGTTGATGATCATCTGGATCTCGTCGTTCTTGATCATGTCCACCACGGTGGGACGACCCTCGCTGAGCTTGAAGAGACGGTTTACGTTGACCCCGTTCTCGGCCAGGAGTTTCGCCGTGCCGCTGGTCGAATAGATCGAGAAGCCCAGGGCCTCGAGCTGCCGGGCGATGTCGACCGCCCGCGGCTTGTCGGCATCCTTGACGCTGAGAAAGACATTGCCCGAGGTCGGCAGCGCCGGCCGCGCCGCCATCTGGCTCTTGGCGTAGGCCAGGCCGAGATCCTCGTCCAGCCCCATGACCTCGCCCGTCGAGCGCATCTCCGGCCCGAGGGTGATGGAGGCTCCGGGGAAGCGCACGAAGGGGAAGACCGCCTCTTTCACGCACCAGTGCTTCGGGCGAATCTCGCGGGTGAAGCCGAGCTCTTCGAGGGTGGCTCCGGCCATGACTTTCGCGGCCAGTTTGGCCAGGGGCACGCCGATGGCCTTGCTGACGAACGGCACGGTGCGCGAGGCGCGCGGATTGACCTCCAGCACGTAGA